>SLIS01000300.1 GCA_007135505.1 Halovivax sp. | reverse complement strand
CCGAGCCCGTGTCGATCCGTCCGTCCGTGGTTCGGGCGCTGTAGAACGGCGAGAAGCCACCGCGTTCGAGCTTGACTTCGCCGCTTCGAGGCGTGACGGGTTCGGTCACGTAGCCCGTCGCCCCGGCGAGGCTGCTCGAGTTACTGGTCTGATCGCGTCCCTTTCCACCGTAGAAGTCGAACTCCCGATAGACCCAGGTCGCCGCGATGCCGATGCCGAGCGTCAACGCGGCCAGCACGAACACGTCGAGGCCGCCCGGCACGAGCAACCCGATCAGTCCAGCACCGGCGAGCGCGACGCCGATCACGATGAAGTACGCCCCCGGTGACATCGCCTCGATCGCCATGAGGATAAGCCCGATGGCGAGCAAGACGAGTGCCGCGTTCGAAACTACAAACTCGAGCATACGCGGCGATAGGGCGTCGGCCCGATTAAATGTTTACCGCGCCTGGCGGGTGGTCGACCGCACGTTCCCGCGTCAGAACGCGATACCCGTCGTACGAACGAGGATGACGACGGTGGTAAGCGCACCGAGAACCACGAACGCCGCGTGCTCCCGGTCGATGTGACCCGCGACGACCGGCGTCGAACCCGGTTCGGGGAGGTGGGCCGCATCGTCATCGTCGTCCGTCGATTCGGATTCGGGCGCCGTCGATTCGGATCCCGGCTCCGTCGGTTCGGCGATCCGCGAAAAATCCGGATCGATCGGCGGCCGATCTCGCTCGACGGTGTCGTTCGTCGGTCGCGCTCCCGTTCGATCGTCCGGTCGCTCGACGTCTCCTGGTGTGGTACGCTCCGTAGCCCGCTTCGAGCGATCGTCCGGATCGACCGAATTCCGATCGCGTCCCTCGCCGGTCATGGGTCGCAGTACTCGCCGGATGCTGAAATAGTCGTGGGCTCGACGACGCGGCCGATCAGTACTCCGTCGTTCGAACCGCGAGTTCGCCGTCGTAGACGACACCGCGACCGCCGTCGATCGTGACGATCCGTCCCGGTTCGACGGTCGTACAGTCCGCGTCGCTGAGCATCGGAATTCCGAGTTCCCTCGCCACCAGCGCGGCGTATCCGGTCATCCCCGGCCGTGCGTCGAGAATACCCGCGAGGGTTTCGAATTCACCGTCGAACTCGCCGTCGAACTCCTCGCCGAGGGCGAGGATCGAACCGGCCGGCACGTCCGTGAGGTCGCCGTCCGGCGCGTGCGCGATGGGCCCGCTCGCCCGTCCTTCAACCACCACCCGGCCGGTCTCGATCGTGTCGGCCGCAACGTGTACTTTCAGCATGTTCGTCGTGTTGGCTCCCTCCAGTTCGGTCATCATCCCACAGAGGACGACGACCGTCTCGCCGCTCTCGGCGACGCCCGCGTCGATGGCGGACTGGACCGCACGCTCGATCACGGCGTCGGCGTTCTGGTCGGCGATCGGGGCGTAGACCGGTGTGACGCCCCAGCTGAGTGCCAACTGGCGTCTGACCTCGTCGTGGGGCGTCGAGGCGACGACCGGGATCGTCGGTCGATACTTCGCCGCTTTCAGCGCGGTGTAGCCGGACTCGGTCGCCGCGACGATCGCCTCGGCGCCGACGTCGCGGGCCAGGTAGCGGGCCGCCCTGGCGAGGGCGTCGGTGCGCGACGCCCCCGAGCGGGGAACGCGACTCTCGAGGACCTCGTCGTACTCGGCGGATCGTTCGACCTCGCGGACGAGCCGTCGCATCGTCTCGACGACGCCGACGGGATCGTCGCCGACGGCCGTCTCCGCCGAGAGCATCACGGCGTCGGTACCGTCGAGGACGGCGTTGGCCACGTCGGAGGCTTCCGCCCGCGTCGGCCGGGGCGAGTGGACCATCGAGTCGAGCATCTCGGTCGCGGTGATGACCGGGACGCCACCCTCGTGACAGCGACGGATGATTCGCTTTTGAATCATGGGGACTTCCTCCATCGGCAACTCGACGCCGAGGTCGCCGCGGGCGACCATGATTCCGTCCGAAGCGTCGACGAGTTCGTCCAGGTTCGACACCGCGTCGGCGCGTTCGATCTTCGAGACGATCGGGATGTCCGCACCGAAGCCCTCTAGCACCTCGTTCACCTCGTAGACGTCGTCGTCGTCACCGACGAAACTCGCCGCCACGAAGTCGACGCCGGACTCGGCCGCCAGTTCGAGTTCCCGCCGGTCATCATCCGTGACCGTCCGGAGGTCGAGGTCGACGCCGGGGACGTTCACACCCTTTCGACTCCCGAGGTCGCCGCCGCTTTGGACCAGGGTGCGGGTCTCGTCGTCGGCGACCTCGGTCACCGTCAGTTCGATCAGGCCGTCGTCGAGCAGCACCCGGTCACCCTCGCTGACACCGGAGAGCGACGCCGTCAGGCCGATTTCGTCCGACCGTGCGGCGTCACCCTCGACGAGGGAGACAGTGTCGCCCTCGGTGAGCGTCACCGACTCCCGGGCATCGAGGGGTACCGTCCGAACCTCCGGTCCTTGCAGGTCGAGCATGACGGCGATCTGCCGGTCGATCTCGTCGTCGACGGATCGAAGACGTTCGATC
Organism: Halovivax sp.; assembly: GCA_007135505.1. Next base: position 3,460 of record SLIS01000300.1, on the reverse strand, counting down.
AGCGACGCTCGATCGTCGGTATCGCCGTGACTCGCGTTCAGCCGAGCGACGGACATACCCGCGTCCGCCAGCCGGCGGATCGTCTCGCGATCGCTCGAGGCTGGCCCGAGCGTACAGACGATCTTGGCGTTTCGCATAGGCTCGCCTACGAGCGAACCCGGGAAAAATGTACGTAGTCAGGTCGATCGACGGGCGGTCGACCCTCCGGCGGCGCTCCGTCGCGCTACCGTGCGTCGGGGACCGAGCATTTACCGCACTTTCTCGCCGACGACGGCGTCCTCGTGGGTGGTCAACAGGTCGGCCTCCTCGCCGGCCGCGAGGACCATCCCGTTGGACTCGACGCCGAAGAGTTCGGCTGGCTCCATGTTAGCCAGAAGGATGCACTTCTCGCCGGGTAGCCCGTCGAGATCGTGGAGCTGTTTGATTCCCGCGACGACCTGGCGCGTCTCGAGGCCGATGTCCACTTCGAGCCGGGCGAGGTCGTCGGCACCCTCGATGCCTTCGGCGGCCTCGATGCGACCGACGCGGATATCGAGATTCTGGAAGTCGTCGAAACTGATGCGATCGTCGAGCAGGGGTTCGAGGTCGTCAGTGGCTGTCATATCGGTGGGTTCGTCCGTCGTGGTCTCGTCGCTTTCGGTTTCCGCGTCGTCGGTCGCCGCGTCGTCGATCCGCGCCGCGAGTTTCTCGGTTAGCTCGGCGACTCGTTCGTCTTCGATCTTCGCGAAGAGCTCGCCGGGTTCGTCGAACGTCCGTGGTGGTTCCGCGAGTGCATCTTCCAGGCGAGCGTCGGCGATCGAGCCGTCCTCGCCGAGCTGTTCCCACAGCTCCTGGGCCTTCCCCGGCGTGATCGGTTCGAGGAGGACGCCGACGGCCTTCGCGATCTGGACGCAGTCGCGGATGACCTGGGCGGCCGCGTCGGGGTCGTCGTCCGTGAGCTTCCAGGGCTCGTTGCGCTGGATGTACTCGTTTCCGAACTGGGCGAGTCGCGTCGCGGCCTGGCCGATCCCGCGCAGCGAGTAGTCGTTGACGGCCTCGCGAACCTCGCCGATTGCGCCCTCGATGCGCTCTTCGACCTCGGGTGAAACGTCGGCCTCCGGGGTTCCGTCGTAGTTGCGGTGTGCGAAGAGGAGACTCCGGTACCAGAAGTTGCCGACGGTTCCGACCAGCTCGCCGTTTACCTTCTCCTGGAGTGCGTCCCAGGAGAAGTCGACGTCCTGCTGGAGACCGCCGGTCGTCGTCAGGTAGTACCGAAGCAGGTCGGGGTGGAATCCCTCGTCGAGGTACTCCTTCGCCCAGATAGCCCGGTTCCGACTCGTCGAGAGCCCCTTCCCGTTGATGGTGATGAAGCCGGTTGCGGCGACCGCTCGCGGTTCGTTGTATCCCGCCCCCGCTAGCATCGCCGGCCAGAAGATCGTGTGGTGCTGAATGATGTCCCGGCCGATGACGTGGACGATCTCCCCGTCGTCCTTCCAGACGCGCTCCCAGTCGTACGCGTCCGCCCCGACGCGGTCCGTGTACTGCTTCGTCGAGGCGATGTACTCGATCGGCGCGTCGACCCAGACGTAGAGGACGAGGTCCTCGCCGTCTCCGTCGTCTGCGGGGTAATCGATTCCCCAGTCCATGTCGCGCGTGATACACCAGTCCTGCAAGCCGTCTTCGATCCACTGACGCGGCTGATTGCGAGCGTTGGACGTCCCCTCGAGGTCGTCGAGGAAGTCGCTCAGGTAGTCCGCGAACTCCGAGACTGCGAAGAACTTGTGGCTGCGCTCGCGGTACTCGGCGTCGTTGCCGCTTATGGCACTCGTCGGATTCTCGACTTCGCCCGGTTCCAGGTGGCGCTGGCAGCCCTCGTCGCACTCGTCCCCGCGGGCTTTCGCCCCACAGTAGGGACAGGTCCCCTCGACGTAGCGATCCGGGAGGTACTGATCCGCCGCCGGATCGTAGGCCACCTGGATCTTCTTCTCGTAGACGTAGCCCTCCTCGTCGAGGGTCCGGACGATCTCGCGGGTCAGTTCGGTGTTCGTCTCGTCGTCGGTGTGGCCGTAGTTGTCGAAGTCGACGTTGAACTCCGGGAACGTCTCCTCGTACTGTTCGTGCCAGCGGCGGGCAAACTCTCCGGGTTCGATTCCCTCCCGTTCGGCGTTGACGGCGACCGGCGTGCCGTGCATGTCCGAACCGGAGACGTACGCCGTCTGCTGGCCGAGCGTTTCGAGGGCGCGCGCGAACGCGTCGCCGCCCACGTACGTTCGCAGGTGGCCGACGTGCAGGTCGCCGTTCGCGTACGGCAGCCCACAGGTCACCACTGCGGGTTCGTCCGTCGGAAAGTCTTCGTGACTCATGTCGATCTTGGTTGTCAGTTGCGGTGACGGGCGTAAAACCCGCCGGTTTTCGTTGGCGTGGTACGGCTCGCGCTGGAGAACGTCGGTTTCGGAAACCCGGTTTACTCGTCGCGATCTCGTGCCGTATGACCGGCTCCGCGACGATCCGCCCGGCTGGTTATCGCCGCGGACGCATCGACCGACCACACTGGCGTCCGGTGCCCATTCTACCACTCGTTTCGGCTGGCGCCGTACTAAACGTTTCTGAAAGTACTCTCGGCCAGGTTAGTCCGGGAACGGCGGTTCCGTTCACCGAGTTCCGTCCGGCGCGGTCCCCGGCACCATCGACAGCCGTCCGACGACCAGCAACCCCGTCCCGAGGACGATCAGCGCCAGTACCCCCACGATCGCGATCGGACCGTGTGGCAGGACGACGAGCGCGATCGCCGCACCGGTCCAGACCAACCAGGCCAGCGCCTCCCAGGGGCGGCCGCCGTACAGTCGCCAGATCGAAAGCGAGCAGAAGAGCCCGCCGAGCACGGCCGCGAGAACTGGTCGGGTGACCTGGGGAGAGAGGCCGACGAGGACCATAATCGAGGCGAGCGTCACCACGTCGAGACGGTCGAGTGCCATCCGACTCAGCCCCCGTTCGCGACTCGGGTGACGTGGTCTCGCTCCATTCGCTCTCAGTCTCCGCTCGCGATCGGCCCGTCCGCAACGGCGGTGAGCGAACGCAGATCTTCGACGAACGATTCGAGCATGGCCCGACTCACGTGGGGCATGCAGACGATCCTGAGCTCACCCGAACCCGTTCTCGAGATCCGCCATCCTTCGGCTCTGAGCGACTCGAACGTTTCCAGGGGGACGTCGGTGGCGACGAGCGGCAGCGTCGGTTCGACGACGTCGTAACCGAGCCCCCGGAACCGGGTCGCGAGCCACTCGGCGTTGGCCATCGATCGCTCGTACTGGGCGGCGTAGCCGCTCGGCCAGAGTTCCGCCATGGCTGCCACGGCACTCGCCACGCCGGCACCCGAACGCGTGCCGGTCAACGTCACCTGTGCCGTCGACTCGAGGTACGGCGTCTCGACGGAGAGTTCCCCCAGCAACTCGGTGGATCGGGCGAGCAGCCCACCTGCGGG
>SLIS01000394.1 GCA_007135505.1 Halovivax sp. | reverse complement strand
GGCGTCTCGATCGCGATCCTCGACACGGGGATCGACGCCCAGCACGAGACCCTCGAGGAGAACCTCGGCGAGGGATGGGCGGCCGACGACGCCGAGTGTGACGCCGACGCCGGCGGCTGCATGTTCGGCGGCGGCAACGACATCAGCGAGTGTCTGGAGGTGTGGGACGACGACAACGACCACGGCACTCACTGCGCCGGGACCGCCGCTGCAGCGGACAACGGCGAGGGCGTGCTCGGCGTCGCGCCGGACGCGACGCTGCACGCCGTGAAGGTACTTGACAACTGCGGAGGCGGTTCCTGGGACGGCGTCGCGGCCGGCATCGAGTGGTCCGCCGACCAGGACCAGGTCGACATCCTGAGCATGAGCCTGGGCGGGGACCACTCCAACGTCGTCCAGGACGCCGTCGAGTACGCCGACCAGCAAGGAAAGGTCCAGGTTGCCGCAGCCGGGAACGACGGCGAGTGTACCGACTGTGTCGGCTACCCGGCGGCCTACGACGAGGTCATCGCGGTCAGCGCGACCGACGAGGACGACGAACTGGCGGACTTCTCCTCGACGGGTCCGGAAGTCGAACTCGCCGCGCCGGGTGTCGATACGCTATCGACGGTGCCGCGTGACGACTACGACGAGTTCTCCGGCACGTCGATGGCGTGCCCGCACGTCTCCGGCGGCGCTGCGTCGCTGATCGCCTCGGGCGTCTCACGGAGCAACGTCCGGTCGACGCTGAAGGAAAACGCCGACGACATCGACCTCGATGACAACGAGCAGGGCGCCGGCCGTCTCAACGTCGCTGCGGCACTCGGGCTGGAAGAACCCGACGACGGTGACGACGATGACGACGATGAGGATGATGACGACGATGACGATGACGATGACGACGATGACGACAGCTGTTGGCCACCAGGTCAGTGCTAAGCAACGAGTGATCGGGGCCAACCCGATCCGTCCGCGTACGCATCGGTGACAGTTCGGCGAACCACGTCCGTGGTTCGCGGACCCGTTACGCGACTTCTCCGTTTTCGTATCTCGAGCGCGTCGGACGAGCGCGGCCTCCGCATGACCCACGACTGTCCGTTTCTGTTCGCTCTCGGGTACGTGCGCCGGGAAATCGATCGGCCGGGCGGAGTGTGGAACTAGTATCGCAAAGCGGGTGGGCTTTCCGCCGTCCCGGACCGATCGATCGGTATCCGCTGCACAGGACCGATATATTCAAGATAAAATGCGACAGGCATCGCGTAAATCCATTGTTAACTACCAGATCGAGTACGATTTTAATGTAGTCGTGAAATAAAGAATGAAAATATTGATATATCCAATACTCATATCGCTTCGTTGGCGGATGCCATGTCACCGCGTATCACGACTCGGCGACCGATCCAGACGTAGCGGCTGACGCGTCGACGGTCATCCGTCATCGAGAAAAATGATGTCCAAACACAACGCAACGCGTCGTCGCATCCTCCGCAGCGCTGCTGCGGGTGCGGCGACTCTGGGAATCGCAGGAAAGACGACTGCACAGGAATCGCTCGATCGAACGATCGTCGGTCTGACGGCCGATGCCGGCTTCGAGGTTGCCACGGATAGAGCCACCGAGGTGCGACACACGCTGGACTTCGGCGACATCGGGAAATCGGTGTCCGGCCAGTTCCCTGACGCGGCGCTCGATGCGCTCGAGCAGAACCCGCAAGTCAGGTACGTCGAGAAGGACCAGCCGGCGTACGCGCTACAGACGACGCCGTACGGCATCGAGAAGGTTAGCGCCGACGTCGCCCACGATAACGGCGAAACGGGCGCTAGCTCGAGTATCTCGATCATCGACACCGGCGTCCAGATCGACCACGAGACCCTCGAGGTCGTTGGCGGTGAGTGCTTTGGAACTTGTTGTTCGGACTGTATCGAGCCCTACGGTGACGACAACGGCCACGGCACTCACTGCGCCGGTACTGCTGCCGCCCTCGACAACGGGATCGGCGTCATCGGCGTCGCGCCCGACGTGGACCTGTACTCCGTGAAGGTGCTCGATAGCGGCGGCGGCGGATCCTTCTCGGACGTCGCAGCCGGTATCACGTGGACCGCCGATCAGGGCATCGACGTGGCCTCGCTGTCGCTCGGCGGCTCATCCGGCACGTCGGAGCTCCAGGACGCCGTCCAGTACGCCGACAACCAGGGAACGCTGGTCGTGGCGGCGGCGGGCAACGACGGGACCTGCACCGACTGCGTCAGCTACCCGGCGGCCTACGACGAGGCCGTCGCGGTCAGCGCGACGGACGAGAACGACGACCTCGCCAGTTTCTCCTCGACCGGCCCGGAGATCGAACTCGCGGCGCCCGGCGTGGACGTCTACTCGACGTACATCAACAACAGCTACGACACCCTGTCGGGCACGTCGATGGCGTGTCCGCACGTCGCCGGTGGCGGCGCCCTGCTGATGGCCAACGGGTACAGCAACGACGGCGCCCGTCAGCAGCTCAAGGACAACGCCGACGACATCTGCCGATGTGAGGAAGACCAGGGCGCCGGTCGACTCAACGTCGCGGCCGCGCTCGGCTTCGAAGAGCCGGACGACTGTACCGACGACACCATCGAGTGTCAGAACGACGACGGCGGCGGCTGCTTCATCACGACGGCGACCGCCGGCGAGGGCGAGACCCTCGACTCGCTGCGGCGCTTCCGTGACGAATCGATGTCGGCGACGCCGGTCGGTCGCGGCCTGGTCGAGCTCTACTACCGCATCAGCCCGCCGATCGCCGACACGCTCGCAGACCACCCCGAGAGCCTGACGTCCCGGACAACGCGCAAGATCGTGGACGTCTGTGCCTCGCTCTCTGACGAACAGGAGCGAACGGAGTCGCGGCTCAAGAGTGCATCCATCGGGGTCGCACTCACCACGCTGTACGTGGCCGGCATCGCGGTCGGTGCCGGCGGTCACGCCGGAATCACCGCTCGCGAGAAGATCGACCGCTAGCGGACGTCACTCGTGCGGACGACGCCGGTCCCCCATCTCGGTCGAGATTGCGGGGTTCGATACCGCATTGCACGCCTTTTTGTCGACTCCGTCCGAACGGCCCCTGATGACCTTCAGCATCTGCGTCCACGAGACAGACGAGACCGAGGACGGTGACGTTTACGACCGGTTCGGCGTCGCGGTCACGACGCGTCTCCCGGCCGTCGGTCGGCTCTGCCCGTTCGCCAACGAACACGGCGCCGTCGCCACGCAGAGTCTGGTGAACGTCGACCTCGGTCGAGACGGCATCGACTACCTCGCGGACGGGCTCGTCGTCGACGACGCGCTCGAGGCGTTGCTCAACGCCGACGACGGCGCACCACAGCGCCAGCTCCACGGCGTCGACGCCGACTCGACGTTCGTCTTCTCCGGCGAGGAGTGCAAACCGTGGTACGGCCATCACGAGGGTGATCGCTACACCGTCGCAGGTAACCTGTTGACGGGCGAGTCGGTTATCGAATCGGTCGCCGAGACCTACGAGTCCCAGCGCGACGAGGACCGACCGCTGGCGGAGCGGCTGATCGACGCACTCGCGGCCGGACAGGCCGAGGGCGGCGACAAGCGCGAGGACCTCGAGATCCAGAGCGCCGCCCTGCTCGTCGAGGACACGGCCGAGTACGCGTTCGCCCCGTCGTACAACGACCTCCGGATCGACGCCTCCCGCGAACCGATCGCCGACCTCCGGGAGACGTACGAACTCGCCGTGGAGGGATACGAGGCGCTCCTGGCGCGCTACGAGGAGGCCTACGAAGAAGATTCGCTGGAGGAGAATTCGGAGTGAGCATCTCCCGGGTCAGGCGGTCGGTTCACGCCGGCTAGGCTCGCACCACGGAGTCGACTCATCCGCTGAACGTGTACAGGTCGTCGCCGACGAAGTGAAGCGAGTCGACGACCTTTCCGGAATCGCCGAGCAGTTCGTCGCCGTCGACCCGGGACCGTCCGACGGCGAGCACCTTCTCGTGGGACTCTTCGGCGATCAGGACGAGGTCGCCCTCGGCAACGTCGCCCCGAACGTCGGCGATGCCGGGGCGCATCACGTCGGCGCCGTCGCTGACGAACGAGACGGCCCCCGCGTCGACGATGACCAGTCGATCCTGGGGATCGTGGGCGTTCGCGCCGCGGACGGTGAGAAACGGTTCATCGTCGAAGTACGCGACCGTTGGCTCCCCGTCGACCAGGACGACCTCCCAGTCCGAGTCCTCGAACTCGACGCGTTCGTACGTGTCCCCATCGAGCTCGACGCCGAGGCGCTCGCCGACGGCCGTCTCGACTGCGGACACGTCGTCACTGCGAAGGTGGTGGCGCGATTTGACCTCCATGCCTGGGTCGACGGGCAGGCGGCGCATAAATCGCCCGCTCTCGGGTGCGTGCGTCGGACCCGGATCGGACGACAAAGATCGGACGGAGATCGGCGCGATCGAACGGCGGATAGCTCGCGAGCGGGATGAGAACGCCCAGGAAGCTTGGTGCGATGTAATCCTCGGGTTTTGACGCCGCTGAACTGACGGTCACGGACCTGAGCGTTCGCGTAGCACGTGGAAGCGGTATTCCACGCTCTAGTCGAGCCGACGGATCGATCGCACGGACGAGGGTCCGACACGACTTTCACCCGGTCGCTCCAAGGTGGCTACATGAGCGACGACGCACAGGCTGCCGGCGACGAACAGGCCGCTGCCGGGACGGCCGAGGGCCAGGGGCCCGTCGAGATCGACGCGGACCTGGCTCGCCACCTCGAGAACAAGCGCGAGGAACTCTTCGAGAAGTTCGAGATACGCGACGAGTTTCCGGACGAGGTACTCGCCGAGGCGACGGAGCTGTCTGGCGACGTGCAGACGGACATCGACGACGATATCGACGATCGACGCGATCTGCGCGACCTGACGACCTGGACGACGGATCCGATCGACGCGCAGGACTTCGACGACGCCATCTCGGTCGAGGAACGCGACGACGAGTACGTCCTCTGGGTCCACATCGCGGACGTCACCCACTACGTCCACCCGGAGTCGGCGATGTGGGCGGAGGCCGTCGAGCGCGGAAACACGGTCTACCTGCCGGGCTACACCATCCACATGCTCCCGTCGGTCCTGGCCGAGTCGGTCTGCTCGCTCGTCCCGAACGAGGAGCGATTCGCCCACACGGTCGAGATGCACCTCGACAAGGACGACCTCGGCTACGAGTCGATCGACATCTACAAGTCGGTCATCGAGTCGGATGAGCGACTCACCTACAGCCAGGCCGAGAACCGACTCGACGACCCGGACGCTCCGCTGCACGAGGAGAACGCGCTGGTTTACGAACTCGCCGACCGGATGCACGAGCAGCGAAAGGAAGACGGCTCGCTCGTCCTCAACCCGAGCCGCGATCGCGCACACACGATCATCGAGGAGTGCATGTTGAAGGCCAACAAGGCCGTCACGCACGAGCTGATGTGGTCTCGCGGCGTCGAGGCGATGTACCGCGTTCACCCACAGCCAACCCCCGACGAGTGGTCGAAAGCTCTCCAGGAGATCCAGGAACTCGACGGCGTCTCGATCCCCGGCGACACCTGGGACGACCCTCGAAAGGCCGTCAACGCGACCCTGGAGGAGGCACCCGGCCGCCAACTCGATAAGATCCAGTGGGCCGTGATGAAGGTGATGCCACGGGCGCAGTACATGAACGACCCGTTCGGCGGCCACCACGCGCTCAACTTCGAGATTTACGGCCACTTTACCAGCCCCATTCGGCGCCTCTCGGACCTGATCAACCACTGGATCGTCTACCAGAACGACGTTCCGGAGAACCTCGTCGCCCTCTGTGACCGCGCGAGTGACAAACAGAAGGCCGCCGAGCAGTGCGAACGCGAGTACAAGCAGTTCCTCCAGGAGGTCGGGCTCGATCCGATGGCGGTGAACAATCGGGGGATCGAGATAGTCGATTCGGACGAGGCGGAGAAGACGCTCTGATCTCGTTCGGTTAGTCTAACCCCTTCTGGTACAGGTACTCGACCACGTCGTC
>SLIS01000116.1 GCA_007135505.1 Halovivax sp. | reverse complement strand
TCGCGCGGATCGTCGGCCGTCATCCGCCAGAAGTCACTGAGAACGTGACCGAACTTGCCGACTACGGACTCGTCGAACTCGAACAAAACGGTCGCGCAAAGCGTCCGGTTGTGTGGTACGATGAGATCGATATCGACCTTCCCATCGGTCAGCACTCTCCCGATGTTGCACCAGCGTAATATCTTCCTCACTTTTCGCTAACATCAGTAGTATGATGGCTGTTTTGTCTGATCGTTTGGGTGACTCGCTGATGAACGCCGCAGATCATTTCGGATATCGAAGAGTGGCTCGAATCCGTTCACCCACGCACATCGTCACTCGAATCGGAGACGTCCTTCATCTTGACATCGGCGTAGGCCTCGTGGGTAGTCTCGATCGAGTTGTGTCGTAACGCCTCCTGAGCCTTTTCGGACATCCCGCTAGTATACAGATCCCGACCGAGGGCTCGACGAGCACCGTGCAGCGTCAGATAGTCGTACTCCCCATCCGGATCGATCCCGGCTTCGTCGGTGAGCCGTTTCAGCAGTCGACGAACGCCCTCTTTCGAGATCGACGGCGGCGGAACCTCGTGCTCGCAGTGGAGTCGGTCTAGGACCTCAGTCTTCCTGGCGTCATCCCTACCCTCGAGTGCCTGTCTGATCGTCGGTCTATCTTCCGGGCGATAGAAGTCAATTCAGTCTTCCAGTTTTATCTCCTGACCGACGGAGAGATCGTGGATGCGGTAGACTTCATCACTCCAATGGAGGGTATCCTCGACGAGGTTAACCCCTCACCAGCCGATCGATGCGTTTTCTTGGGTCTTCTCGACAGTTCACGGGTGCGTTTGAGTTTGGCCTTGTGTTCTTTTTGATGTTCCGTGAAATCGCCCTGATGTGTGTCGTCTACAACATCAAGCGTGCCATCAAACAGTAAAATCAACCACCGTATGGCGATTCACCACGGCCATTGAGTTGTGTCGCAACGCCTCTTAGGCCTTCTCGGACATTCCGCTGGTATACAGATCACGCCCGAGTGCCCGCCGGGCACCGTGCAGCGTCAGATAGTCGTACTCGCCGTCGAGATCAATCCCGGCCTCGTCGGTGAGCCGTTTCAATTACTTGTAACCCATCGTCATCGATTCTGATAGGAGTGAGCAATGCAACTCATAGCCTTATATCATTTCTCTTGAATAGTTGAGAATTGGAACTGATAAATACAAAGCACGAATGTCACACAAGTCAGAGCACGATCAACGCGGATGGACGGACGCTCAGTACAGGGCACGCACACATCGCTCAGTGAAGGGTAAGAATGGTCGCACTGACTATCCACTACTTGTTATTGAACGGCCATCCCGCGTATTCAGGATTGCCGAGTATGTCTGACCACCAGTAAAAGAGTAGGATAATAACTGTCATTAGAAACCCGGATAGAACTCCGGATACGAGTGAATCACTGGAGAAATAAGAGACGAGTCCTACTGCTATTGGCAAAATCAGCATAAGTCCAATTGTCTGCTTGAGTGCAAGATCAGTATCTATCTCAGCCATTATCTGACAATAACTCATGGGTTGCTGCGGTGGACTCTCTTCGAGCCCCCGCACCCCTTTCGGGGGATACAAACCGTCTCGAGTGATCTTGTTACTCGACAGTCAGCGGCTGAACGTCCCATCCAGCGCAGGGACAAGTCCAGTACGGATCTCGAGGTCGACATGCCGCAGATGCTTACAACCGTTGTCTGGCTGGCGCTGCTCGAAATCAGGACAGGTACACGTTGTTGCCTCGATATCAACCTCGTAAGTAGCACCGCTCTCTCTCTCGAGTTCGTATATCGGGCCCACTGTCCCAAAGCGGACGTCCAACTTCTCGTTCAGGGCACGGCGAGTTCGTGGGTCGTCATCGAGTAGCCACCTGCCTCGAGTGCAGTCGGTGGCTGTGGTTCCTCACAGGGGGTAGAGAATTCGTTGCGGCGGTTACGCTCTTGTCCGCACTTCCTGCAGCGCTAGTAACGTGTGCGGTATTCGTAGCCGCCGGTGAGATTGAGTTCGTACGGTGTTGGCTCCGCACCTGGCAGCCATTCATCGATCGCGACGAGTTCGTGTCCGTTCAGTCGGGCAACGTCTCCTGGATAGCTTCGATGGCGGTCGCTCGTGTACTCGTCTGTCAGGCGATCTCGAGGGTTTCAATCAATCGATGACACTGCATTCATTCGGACCGTGGTCGGGCCGCTAGTGCTCGCCGTAATTGCACTCACACACCGTGTTATCGATAAAATTCATGGGAACAACAAACTCGCTGTACACACCGTCCTATAGCAACAGAAGCGCCATAAGTTGAATTCAAGAGACTGCAAGAGCCGCTGTGTGCTCACTTGGATTATACTATATTTCGATGTTTTGATATACATACTAAGCTAATAGATAATATAGTTTGCATTTTAGCCGTGACTTTAGCAGCGCCCAATTTTCATGGGCAACGCATCGAAATCGAACTTTGTATTAGTGGAACGTCACTCGCACCCAGAGTCAACTTGATCTCGATTCTGGACTCGCCGGAGCGGGAGAATTTGGGCGTGGAAACTACGATCTTCACCGTCTCAGTCCTTCAAATCCTGATGAGGCCTATCCTGCCAGATACTCGATTCTGAGTGGTCAGCGGTTGCTCGAGGAATTGAGATTAGGCTATCAAAATCCACCCATCCAGCTCCCGAAACTGACTGCGACGACTCTCACGGCGAGGTCAAAAGACGGCGGAAGTTGGACGCCACAGTAGTCTACACAAATACATCGCGTACCGCTTTCGAAAATGGTCTTCCGACACTGATCTAACCAATCTCACAATCTTGGTGCTTTTCGAACTGCCTATAAAGACACTCCAGAAGAAAATGAAGGAGTCATGTACGATCGTATAGATGACATTTCGCCAATCGTGACGTTTTCGCGTCCGGATCGACTCGAGTACAAAGGGACGGATTATCCGAACGACAGACCTCCATCGCCTCGGGACATCTAGTGTGGAATCGGCACCCACTAGGAGGATTAATCGGAGACGGGATGTCCTCGTTGATCATGTTCTCTCTGTCAACCGTCTTCGAAGCGTCCGGAAGTGCCACAGAGTCCAAAAGCGCCTGCGAATACGGATGCATAGGGTTCTCGAATAATTCATCGACTGGTGCGTTCTCGACGATTTCACCGAGGTACATAACTGCAACCTCGTCGCAAACGTGTCTGACAACGTTAAGATCGTGGCTGATGAACACGAGCGTAAGATCGTACTCTGATTTAATCCGTTCTATGAGCTGTAGAATCTGCGCCTGGACACTGACGTCAAGTGCAGATACGGGCTCGTCGAGAACTATGAAGTCCGGATTGACCGATAGTGCCCGGGCGATTCCGATTCGTTGTTGTTGTCCGCCAGAGAACTCGTGCGGATATCGGTTAACGTGATTGCCTGCTAGCCCGACATCCTCAAGTAACGTCCGTGCGATTTCTTCTGCCTCATCGCCAGTTGCGATGTCGTGGAACTCAATGGGATTTGTGAGGATCTCTCCGACCGTCTGTTTCGGGTTGAGACTGTTGCGCGGATTTTGAAACACCATCTGCATGTTACGGCGGCGCGATCGAAGCTGTCGCTGGCTCAGATCAGTGATTTCCTCGCCGTCGAAGTAGATGCTCCCTTCAGTCGGCGACAATAATCTGAGTAAACATCGACCGAGCGTACTCTTTCCACATCCGCTCTCTCCTACTATCCCGAGCGTTTGCCCTCTCTTAACAGACAGGTCAACGCCATCAACTGCATGAACTGCCTCGCTAGAGAGGTATCGAGCAAAGAAATCAGAATTAACTGGGAAGTGCTTCTTTAGCCCTTCTGTCCGGACAAGAGTCATTTTTCCACCTCCGGTTTCGATTTGCCATCACTGGCGTCATCAAGGAGATAGCACGCGGCACGCGTCTCTTCACTCTCGTACATCGGTGGATGTGAATTGTAACATCGGTCGTGTGCCTCCGGACAGCGATCGGCGAATCGACAGCCCTGTGGGAGGTTGTGCGGACTCGGAATCGATCCATCGATCGCGAACAGCTCTTTCTCTGGCATGTCGTACCGCGGCACCGACTCAAGGAGAGCACGCGTGTACGGGTGTTGTGGGTTTTCGAGGATCTCTTCGGTTGGACCTTCCTCCATGATTTTCCCGGCGTACATCACAACGACTCGATCGCAGAGTTCGGAAACGATTGAAAGATCGTGCGTGATCCACAGGACCGAGATGCCGAGGTCATCGACGAGTTCTCGGAACATCAGGAGGATTCGACTCTCGACGGTAACGTCCAATGCAGTAGTTGGCTCGTCTGCAAGGATTAACTCCGGTTCACAGAGGACGGCCATCGCGATCATCGCACGCTGTAACATTCCGCCTGAGAACTGATGTGGGTACTCGTTGTACCGTGTTTCGGGGCTTGGGATGCCGACACGATCAAGAACCTCGATTACGCGTTCACGATACGTCGAGGAGTGATCCCGGCCGAGAATTCGCGTGAGTGGGTTGACCGAACCGGATTCGTGCGTTCGAAGCACGTCGTGAAGCTGACGGCCGATAGTCTGTGTCGGATTAAACGCGTCCTGTGGATCTTGAAACACCATCGAGATCCGGTTCCCCCGAATTGATCGGAGTTCGGACTCTTCTATGGACATGACGTCCGCCCCGTCGAAGGTGATCTCACCATCAACGATTTCACCTGGCGAGTCAATTAGCCGCATGATCGAACGGGCGGTAACACTTTTGCCGCTGCCACTTTCGCCAACGAGGCCAACGATGTCGCCGGCTTCGATGTCTAAATCAACGCCATCGACGGCGCGAACGGTTCCTTCTGACGTGTCGAACTGCGTGTGTAAATCCGTGACTTCGAGTAGACTCATCGGTTGTTCCCTCCGAAACTATCGCTGGTCGGTTGACGCTTCTCAATCAGCGTCCACTGTGACAGTCGCTTCTCAACCGTCGCGGTTGTGAGTTCGATGCTGCTCATATTATCCCACCCCCTCCGCTTCCATCCTCTGGATCTAACGCGTCGCGCAAGCTGTCTCCGAGGAGATTAAACGAGAAAACGGTGATAGCTATCGAAAGCCCTGGGAACAACGAGAACCACCAAGCGATGGTCATGTAGTCGCGAGCTTGTGAAAGCATCATTCCCCACGATGGAGTGATTGGTGAAACGCCAACGCCCAGGAACGACAGCGATGCTTCCGCAATAATCGCCAGCGCGAGGCTGAACGTAAACTGTACCGTAATTGACGTCAGACAGTTTGGCAGTAGCTCGCGAATCATGATCCGCCGATCAGGGTATCCAATGACCCGAGCTGCATCGACATATTCTTCGGATTTTTCCGAGAGGAATTCACTTCGGGCGACTCGTGCGAAGATTGGCGTGTAAACAATCGTAATCGCGAGAATGACGTTTGTGATGCCACGTCCGAAGATCGCGAGGAGACCGATCGCCAACAAGATCGCCGGAAACGCGAGCAGGACGTCCATTGCCCGCATTCCGATCATATCTGTCAAGTTTCCGTAGTAGGCCGTAACGGCCCCGATAAGGATACCAAAGGTCGCTGCAGTTGTCACTGCCGTCACACCGACGAAGATGCTCGTTCGTGTACCGTAGAGAACACGAGCCAAGACATCTCTTCCCTGATGGTCCGTTCCCATCGGATGTTCGAGACTGGGACTGACTAGTCTGGCATCGCGGTTCGTTGCGTACGGATCGCTCAGAAGCGCCGTGATCAGGCGCCTTTCGAGAAGGAATTGGTCAACTGCCGAGAAAACTGCGAGAGCAGAGACGACCAGCACAACACTGCCACCAACCATCGCGAGTGGATCCGACAGAATCTGGCGTATGACTCGCTGTTTCGTCGTGACGTGGGCCCGTCGTTCAATTCCATCTGCCTGTTCAGTTTCGCCGGCTATATTGTGAGTTTCGCTCGTCATTGTCCTCCTCCATCATACTGGATTCGTGGATCGAGGTATGCGTAGAGTATGTCCACCAAGATGTTCGCTGCCACGAACGCGACGGCGACGAACAAGATAACTCCCTGAACGATCGGGAAATCCTGTGCGTAGATCGCGTTGATCACAAGCTGTCCGACACCGGGAATGCTGAACACGGTCTCGATAATAATACTCCCGCCGATCAGATATCCGAGTTGTAGGCCGATAACGGTGATCGTCGGCAACACTGCATTTTTCAGGATATGGACATACATTATCTCTGACTCTGCAATGCCGTACGCACGAGCGGTCTGAACGTACCCCTTGTTCATTTCATCAGTGATACCTCCGCGAAGGACGCGCATCACGAGCGCAGCTAACGCTGTCCCGATTGCGATCCCCGGTAGCAGCGTCGACAGGAGTCCGCCGACTAGATCATCCGTAATCAGCGTCATTCCGACCAATGGGAATATGCTGATCGGGACGGCAACAAATAGGATGAGGATCAGACCCAACCAGAAGTTGGGAATACTGATTCCCAGTAGGGCAGCCAGACGGCTCCCACTGTCGATTCGTCCGCGTTTGTGCGTTGCTGAAAGGATCCCCAGCGGAAACGCGAGGGACAACGAGATAACCATGCTGACCCCTGCTAGCTGAAGCGTGTAGGGGATGCGATCCATGATCAACTCTGAGACGGGCTGCCGGGTCGAAATCGACTGGCCAAAGTCGCCTTGAGCAGCGTCGGTGACAAATGTTCCGAACTGCACGTACAGTGGTTCGTTGAGGCCAAGTTCTTCCCGCGTTTGGTCGATTTGATCTGGTGTCGCCGCCTCGCCCATCATCAACTGAACTGGATCGCCCGGTGCAAGGTGGACGAGCATAAACGCAACGAACGCTGCACCTAGCAGTACGGGGATCGCCCAGAGGAGTCGTTTGAATACGTATTTAAACATTGCTGATATGATTCGGATACCCTGATACAGCTATCGTTACTCGAGGGACATATCGTGGTACATCGGCGTCATCGTGATCGGGTGCTGGCGATAGTTTTGCACTCGTTCATTGACACCACGAACCTCGTCGTACGTCATGATTGGTTGGCAGCCGTAGGTTTCCATGGCCCGAATTTGGACCTCTTCGTAAATGTCCGTGGGATCCTCCACCGTCGTCGCCTCTTCTAGGAGGGCGTCAATTTCAGGATCGTCTAGGAACATTCGGTTCCCGCCACCGATGTTGTCGGAGTGCCAGAAGAAGTTCGAAATGCCCGCTTCTGCCCAGCCGATAGTGGCATAAAAGACATTGTGGACACCCTCTGACCCTTGCGAGTAAGCCGTCCCATACTCGAGTGCATCGAGGTTCGCGTTCACACCAATGTCGGCAAACATCGAAACCATCTCTTCGGACAGTTGCAATACCGGTGCTGGCGTATTGACCGAAAGGAGGTCCAAAGTTAGTTCCTCTCCATCTCGTTCCCTGAACTCGCCGCCGGTGTCTTCCCAGCCGGCGCTCTCAAGCAGTTCGCGGGACCGCTCTGGGTCGAACTCAAGCGGGACTTCCTCCCGAACGGTATCGCCGGCCCAGTACTCGACATTTTCGGAGAAAGGAACCCAGTTTTCTTGTCCAAGTCCATAGAAAATATCGTTGATGATCCGATCCTTATCGATCGCATGGGCAAGTGCCTGTCGGACCTCAATCTCATCAGTCGGCTCACGATCCATGTTGAAGACCACGTAGCCTGCGGTTTCACCGACTTGACGCTCAATTCGCGTTCCATCGGCGTTCTCGATCGTTTCGCGCTCGCGGTGAGGGAAATCACGACTGTATAATACGTCAGCATTCCCCTGGATCAGTTCCTGGACCAGTGGCGTTGTCTCTTCGATCGTTCTGAACGTGATCTTCTCGGGTAACGGCGCGTCTTCTGACTCGACCTCGGGGAGAGGTGGAACGTCCCAGTCGTCGTTTCGGACCAGCGTGATATGATCACCGCGAACCCATTCTTCAAACTCGTACGGTCCAGTTCCGATGGGGTTTGCACTGAACTCATCTTCATCGGCTTGAACTGGTCCCTTTGGAATAACGTCGAAGAAGCCATCATTCGCCCCAGCATAATAATTTTCCCAAGGGAAGTATGGTTCTTCGAAGACGAATGTTACTTGATGATCATCGATGATCTCGACATCCTCGAGGGGTCCGAATGCCCATGACCAACCAGAGGTTTCGGCACCTCGGGTATACGTGAATTCGACGTCTTCTGCCGTGAATTCTGATCCATCGTGCCAAGTAACTCCCTCACGAAGCTCAACCGTCCACTCCGTGCCGTCGTCATTATACTCCCAGTCAGTCGCAAGTCCCGGCTGCATGTTCCCATCGAAATCAATCTTCAACAGGGAATCGTACAGCCACGTCATGACCATGCTTGAGTACGCGAGCGTAGTACGATGTGGGTCCAGCATGTCAGAATCCCCTGCTCGAAGAACTGTGAGTTCGTTTGGCATCTCGCCGTCCGAACCAAGACAGCCTGCGAGGGAGGTACCAAGCATCACAGCACCACCACCAGCAGCAAGGCGATTCATGAATTCTCTGCGGTTAGCTCCTGCGTTCTTGAAGTCGTCCGCAGACTTCAGAACGGTATACTTATCTTCGGACGTCATTGACTAACACAACACCCACAACTCAGTACCACTATATATAATTTTTCATGGTAGCACTGAAATCTGTACTAGGAAAGTAAACAGATACACAATCAACCAGAACGGGCGTCTATCAGTAGCTATTTATCCAACTCCCCACTCGATAATTGACGATGAACAACGCTGTCGTCGATAACTGGCCAAGTGGGTTTGCACCCGGAACGTTTTCTATCGCCGCAATAGATCCTGAAACTTCACAGACGGGGGTTGCAGTGACGACGGGCTCCGCTGGTGTCGGTGCTGTATGCCCATACGTGAGCAAACGGGCTGCAGTAGTCACTCAATCGTTTACGAAGACCTCACACGGAGCGAACGCACTCGAGTTCGTTGATCGCGGTGTCCCACTCGACGCAGCATGTGAAACGTTGCTCGACGCCGACGAATACGATAGCTACCGACAGCTCCACGGTATCCAGAGCGACAGTTCAACGTTTGTACACACCGGGAAGGACTGTGTTTCGTGGTGTGGTGGGCAATCATTCAAGACACACACCGTCGCAGGGAACATGCTCGTCGGAGAGTCAGTCATCGAAGCAGTTTCCGAAGCCTTTGTCGGCGCAGATGGGGAGCTAGTTGATCGGCTGGTGACTGCCCTCGAAGCGGGTCAAGAAGCTGGTGGGGACAAGCGTGGAAAGGTAAGCGCGGCCTTGCTGGTCCACTCATCGGTCCCTCAGCGATACCACAATCTCCGGGTCGACCTGTCCGATGAACCAGTGGCCGATCTGCGCGAATTACTCGAGCACACGAAGATGGTTGCCGAAGAACTACCCGAGCGACTCGCCGAGCAGTTAGGTGAGTATCCAGAAGGGATGCTCGATTCGGAGATTAAGTACTGACTGTCAACGATTCACAACTTAAGCGTCGTCAATGGAGCGGATCGAAGCGGCGAGGACCGAGACACCAATTTCGAGAGCGTTCTCGTCGATGTCGAAGTACGGATTATGATGGCCAGCAACGTTGCTCGCTCCGATACCAAGATACGTCGCCGCTCCACCATTTTTTTGCACCTGTCTGATGAGATATGACGCATCCTCGCTCGCAGCGAATGTTTTCCGACGGATGATTTGATCGGTGGCAGATACCTCGGCTGCGCTAGCCGCGATTAGGTCAACCAGTTTATCGTCAGCGGTGAACGTCGTCGTTTCGCCGTACCGCTCGGTAGCCACTTCGGCCGAGTGCATCGACCCGGCGTGACGAATAATACGCTCGACTCGTTCCAACATATACTCCTTGAGTTCGATGCTCCCACCGCGGACTTCGACTCGCATCGTGGCTTCGTCGGAGATGACGCTCTGTGGGTTTTGGGACTTAACGTGTCCGACGTTGATTCGTGTGACTCCGTCACTGTGTCGCGGGACAGCGTAGAGATTCTGGATCGCGGTCGAAAGCGCCTGTAGTGCGTTTCGACCGTCTTCTGGTGCGTTTCCCGCGTGACTCGACTCACCCGAAAACGCCACGTCAATCTTCGCATTCGGCTGGGGATGCTCATAGCCCGCGATGATCGTTCCTGTCTCATTGTCCAGTCCGAGATGCAACGCAAGGAGATACTCGACATCGTCAAGGTGTTCAGATTGAGACATCGACTTTCCACCACGTCCGCCTTCCTCAGCCGGCTGAAAGAACAGCTTAAGCGTTCCACCGAATTCTCCTTCATTATCGATCTCTCGTGCAAGTCCTAACCCAATGGTTGCATGACCATCGTGGCCACAGGCGTGCATCGTATTCGGATACTCACTCGCAAACTCAAGCCGAGCGGGTCTATGATCGTCGTCGGCCGCTTCCTGAATATCAAGAGCATCGATATCGATTCGAACGCCAACCGTCGGCCCCGTCGAACCATACTGTTTCTCGGCAACAAGACCGGTGACGTCGTCCATTCGATCAAGATACCGTTCTGGTGCGCCGTCCCCCCGCGCTCGTTTCTGTGCTGCCGATATTTCATCGGCAGGTGGAACGCCAAGACGCGCCGTCTCCTCTACTGCGTCACTGCCAAAAAACAGATTGAATCCGCGCTCGTCAAGTTCTTCAGCGAGTAACGCGGTCGTTCGGAACTCTTTCCAACCGCTTTCAGGGTGTCTATGCAGGTCCCGACGAACTTCTTTGAGTGACAAGTTATCGAGTCGGCTCATAGCGACTGCAGGGTGCACCGTGGTTATAACACTATGGATATCTGTCAGCTGTTCAATTTGTATGGCCAAAGACGATACAGTAAAGTAGACCGTGGTAATTGTGGACGAGTGTAATATCATGCAGGTTCAGCGGCGACGCCTTCGAGAGGATCTACTCACCAATGCCACGTTCGGTGAAGTGGATGTCGAAGAAGGACACGGAAGAACAGTACTGACCGGAACGGACGCTGACCAGCGGGCTCGCGAGTATTTTGTTGATCGACTCAAGCAACGCGATCTCGAAGTGCGCATTGATCCCGTTGGAAACATCGCTGGACGCTGGGTTCCTGACACTGCGGATCCGATGGCAGCGCCAGTCGCACTGGGAAGTCATCTCGATTCCGTCCCGTACGGCGGAATCTTCGATGGTCCGCTCGGAGTGTATGCGGGTCTGGAAAGCGTTCGAGCGCTTCAGGACGCCGAGATATCGCTGGAACGTCCTGTCGAAGTCGTTTGCTTCACCGGGGAAGAAGGGCAGCGGTTTGATTATGGGGCACTCGGCTCGGCCGTTGCAGTCGGTGACGTGTCGACCGAGTGGGCCCTTGCTCGTAAAGACGATGACGAGGTGTCCCTCGAGGAAGCGCTAGACCGGATTGGCTTTTTAGGCTCAGATCAGATTGATCCGGAAGCGTGGGATTCGTGGCTTGAACTCCATATCGAACAGGCTGAGAAACTGATTAATGCTGCTGTCCCGGTTGGAATCATTTCCGCGATCACTGGAATTACACGCTGTGAGGCGTCCATCAAAGGCGAAGCGAATCATGCGGGAACGACATCGATGACGGATCGAACAGATGCACTTACTGCAGCAAGCGAATTCGTGCTTGACATCGAACGAGCGGCGAACGAGCATCTGGCCTCGAACACCTCAGCACCTGTCGCGACAGTCGGCCACTCAATCGTCTCACCAAACGCACCGAATGTGGTTCCTGGAAATGTCACACTGACTGTCGACGTGCGGGACACTGACTACGACACGATGCAATATCTCGTCGACAGAGCGAAAGCGAGTCTTGCTCGAATCGAGTCAAAACGTGGAGTCGAGACGTCATTTGACCGGCCCGCAGATCGGACTCCACAATCTATGAATGAACGATGTCGAAGCGCACTTCGAGATGCCGCTACGACCTATGAGGTTCCAGCAATCGAACTTGATTCGAGAGCCGCTCACGATACCATGCGCGTCGCAAAAGTGACCGATGCAGGCATGCTGTTTGCACCGTCTCAAAATGGACTCTCACACACTCCACTCGAATGGACAAGCTGGGATGATTGTACAGCTGCGACACAGGTCCTTGCGGGCGCCGTTGCAACACTCGCCGAAGCAAAGTAGTCTCTACCGAACTGAAGATTTGATGCACTACTTCTGATTCTCGTCGACCCTTCGAAAACCCTGTCTTTGCTCGAGTGGAACACTCGACAGTGATCCGTAATAACGGCAACTCCTCGGAATTAGTTGTTATTACGGGCCAAGGCCTGTCTATAGGTCTCAAACCATAGGCACGAAGCCTTTGTCTCATAGAGACAACCACGAGAGATGGATGCCAGTACGCAATCTCTGTTGGCGGCTCAGAGGGGGCGACACTTGAGTGGTTTGCTCCACAGGGAAACAGCTATTATCTGGCCGGCGAAACTATGGTATAGATGAACGACACTGAAACGTCTTCTCGAACGCTGTCGACTGTGTCGACGACGTTTAGAATCATTGATGCACTCGAGCGGCTTGGTGAGGCGACAGCTACCGAACTAATGTCCGATTTGGATCTCTCGAAGAGCGCAGTGTACAACCATCTCACAACGCTCAAGCAACACGGATATATCGTCCAAGAAGATGATAGCTATCTACTCAGTCTTGAATTTCTACGACTGGGGGAGTTTGTTCGTAACAAGAATCAATTGTATGTAACTGCGCAGCCTCGGCTTATCGAACTCGCCGAAAGTACAGGCGAGTACGCCCATCTCTCGACTGAAGAACATGGCCGGCTGATGCACATCTGGAAAGTAAAAAGCGAACATGCAGTCGGTCAGCGGTTCCAGAAGAAAAAGATGCAGGAGACAGACCGACTTCATTACACAGCGACTGGAAAGGCGATCCTCGCCCACCTTCCCAAGAATCGACAAGAGGAGATCGTTCAAGGAAGTGAACTGGTTCAAAAGACCGAGAACACTATTACTGCTCCCGATGCCCTCCAAGAAGAACTCGATACGATTCGTTCAAATGGGTATTCGTACAACGACGAAGAGCAAATCAAAGGGCTACGTGCGGTTGGCGCACCGATTCATGACAAAGATGGGTGTGTGATTGGTGCGATTAGTGTTTCAGGACCGACTAGTAGAATCAAAGGGAACGAGTTCCGCAAAGAGATACCCGAAGCTGTTATGCGAACAGCAAATATCATTGAAGTCGATTTGAACATGGACTCTCGCTAGCGAGAATTAGACTACAGGTCTGCGGATCATGGTTTACTGCTCTATCGTACGTCACCTTACACCGAGAAGGCCTGTTCCAAACCGAATACAGCGAAAATACGTCGCTTTGTCTCTATGAGACAATCAGCCACCCGGATTAACTGGCCCGAGAAGTAGTAAATTTACACCCGTATTATTGTAATCGGATCTACGTTGGAGAAATTAGCTAGATAGTAAACTCCCACCAGTATTTGTATTTCTGTAGTAATGTTCTAGTATAATTGATCTGGGAGGTCCAAGTATTCACATGATAAAAGACATGTCCGGCAGTGTTCCGGTTTTGTGTATTGCATGTCAAAAGAGACGTGTATCCATCTATCAATACTTCTAGTCAGGGAGTAGAACCAACAGAAAACACGACACCCTTGGGTTGTGCTTCTCGATAAATTCAAAAAGAATACTAAAACGAGTCTCTACTCTACACCGAGGAGAAGTCTCAATGAAGGTGTTTGTTGATTTGAAATCAACAGGGACATACATCCAACAGCATTAGTTATTGACCTAGCTCATAGTCTCTTTAATCGAAACACGATTCAGTTATTCTCATCTGCTGGCTGTAGATCCACTCTCTGACTCGAGCTGTGAAGGGGGAGAGCGCGCCCATCCACTACCAAAATGTTTTATAAATTATCTGTATACTGGGCTGTTATTTCCCACATGCGGAGAGTTCTGAATTACATTATTTCTTGCGATGACTGCTCACGCGCAACAGAATAACGTGTATTCGAATCGGCCATTGCTAAATTTTCGTCTGAGAAATGCGACTAATCATTAAGATACCCTACACGTGCTCTTCGATGTCGGGGCCCGACCGGCCGACTGGTTGATTTCGATGGGGTGACTCCAACCGACGATCGTGACGTTCGTCCCTCAAGCTCAAAGCGGTGTCCCGCCGTGTCTGTGGTCGTCGATCAGCTGGCCAATGGCTTTAAGAAAATAATCATTATGGGCATTACTGGTGTCCGGTTCGGTCGCAATGCGTTACCGGAGCAATGGCTGATGGCTCTGGCTGAACGAGAAGAACTCGACCACTCTGTAACCGATCCCTTCAGACTTGAGACGTGACTAAACCACAACCTCTTGTGTCTCCATTTCGATGTCTTCGCAATGACTGGAGGGTTGGATCCAACGGAAGAATACGACGGATCGATCCGAGTTCGGCTTTTAGATGACAAATCTGGAACGGAGGTGCTCAGTTGTAACTCATACGAGGATGCGATTGGCGTCGTCAAAGAAAATCAATACTCGGTGACGGTAGCGAAAATTGTGGACCGAGATGGTGACGTCGTGTTCACGTCTGCCAATATGAGTATTGACGATTGGGAAAGCGTTTGGCGGCGGGAAAAACGCCGACAGTCCGTTGATGTAGAGGAATACGACTGTCCGTACGACAGTGTCTCGTGTTTCGCTGACGATCTCTGTGTCCAGTGCAAGATTGATAAGGTCCAAAATCAGTACTGAACAGTACCGCCTACCTTAGTCGAACAATTGTATCCGGCTCTTTCTGAAACTGTACCGCTGCAGGCGTGCCCACCACTACGCAAGAGATATGCAGCAACCTGTCGTGGCGAGTCAACTGCCCCGCGCACGGTGGCGCGGGGCTTGTCAGTGAACTCAGCCTCTGCCGACTAAGTTAGTCAGACGGGACAAATCCACGGTTCGGCGTCACCGTTCCTGACTTCAGGGCGAGTTGACTGTCGCCCGTCCGCCGCGACGACTGTAGGCCGCGACGGACGTACCGCCACCCAACATTCTTCGCACCTACATAATCCGCATTCTGAGTCGCACTACACGACTCACACTCAAACTCCGCCTGTCGCACCCGGTTCCCCTCGCTCGTATGCCCACACTCGGGACACCGCCGGCTCGTGTTCTTCGGGTCTACAAACTCGACGTTAATACCTTCGGCTTCAGCCTTGTACTCCACGAGGTCAACGAGTTGCCGGTGCGCCCACTGGTGGAACTCTTTCACGGGCGGCGCACGCTCTCGGATGTGTTTCAGATTCTCGAACGCGATGTACTCGCAGTCGTGAGCACGTGCTTCTTCGATAATCTGGTTAGCGACTTGATGGAGTTGGTCACGAAGATACCGTGACTCGCGCCCACTCATCTGCTGAATCGTCCGATGGGCAGATTGTGTGCCCGTCTTCTGAAGGTTGCCGCGAATCCGCTCGAACTCTCGATGCTGGTGTCGAAGTTCTCTGCCGGATGCGAAGTACGCTGTACTGGTGGTGGCGATGTTGACGATGCCGAGGTCAACGCCGAGAACTGTCCTGTCCTCGTCGTCACCCTGTATTTCGACCTGTTTCTCAGGTTTGTCTTTGCGAAAACCGAGGTGCAGGTAGTAGTCGCCATCACGCTTTGACAGCGTAGACTCTGTTACTTCCCATTCATCATCGGTGAGGTATTCGTGTTGATACCCGTCTTCTTCGTCGGGGAGGTTCAGGTCACACCGAATCCGACCATCGACGGTGGAAAGTGAAACAGACCCATCATCGAACAGCGCCATCGTCCTGGTATCGTATTTCACCGTGTTACTGGTGAACTCCGGTCGAGATGTTTTGTAGTGTTCATCGAGGTCTTCGATTGCTTCGACACCATCGAGCGCGGCTGCGGCCTGATGGGTGGCGAGAATCGTGTGCTGACTCCCGAGACGTGTTTCCTCCAACACCGTGTCGTAGGCGATGTTTTGGAGGTAGGTTTTCCGCGTCTCACCATGCTCCCCTCCGATGCGACTGCTGATATTGCAGGCAGTTTTCCACTCACTGATAGTGGTATCGAGCAAATCCTGTTGCTCGTCGGTGAGGATAGGGCGGGTGATTGCGGTACGTCTCAGGTAGTCGTCTGCCACGAATTTCAATAGATGGTGAGGGTAGTTAATAGCTCGTGGTTGGCGGCGGCGAGTGTCGGCTTCAACCCCGCCCACGGTGGGGCGGGGAATCCGCCTCGCTACCTGTTTGAAAGTGGTGGTATCGTCGATCCTGGGACGTTTATTTCCGATAACTAACATAGAAAGATGATTCTAGCAAGTATATTGACTATTGCTATGTTTGAGTATATCTGTAACGAGTATCTGTTACAGATATCTGTAATGCAAATTCGGACGAACCCCTGTAATGTTGAACGTGCTTGGCGCGCTCGTCCCAGCAATGCAGGTCACCCTCGAGAATATGTGGCACGTCGGCTGGTTCACTATCTTTCTGAAACGGAGCCGCGTTCTACGTCACCGCCTACGAGCAATCCGGAGGATTCTGTAATGACTTTCGACACTTTCGGCGGACTGGTATAGTTCGACCACGCCGACGGCATCGGCGTGATCGAGCACTTCAGATGAATGGTCGTTAGTGAGACGACGTTCGATATCGTGTGAGGGGGTTTTGATGTGCACAGCTAACATCCTGTTATTTCTCCGAAAAGAAACTCGGATAAGCCGCCGCTGTTGTGCGGTTTTACACCTAACTAACGACAAACAAAAATCATTAGCATATATTTTCCCTTATAACTACATCGCCACCAGATGACAGCCGGACAAATAATTTTTGACCATCGCAATCATTAATTTCAATGTTCTCGTATGTTAGATTTTCATCATCTTCAACAATGACCCTAACAGAGTACTCTCCACCATCTACGATCTCTTCTATCATTTTTTCATCGTTAGGGGCGAGCTCATACGATTCCTCAAATACTACTTCTCTGTTGGCAGATAAAGCAATTTTAATATCGTGTTTAGTATCATCTCTATTCGTCATCACTAATGATATCGATCCACCAGTGATTGTTGCACAACCAGACACAAATATAGGCAAGGTTGCACCACCTACAAACTTTGAGAGCTGTCTGCGATTCATAATATATGGTACAGTGATTGTTACTATGATTCTCACATTTAGCCCAATAAGAATAAAGAACGGGGTTATCAGTACCACAATCGGCCCCGATCTCGAGGTGAATCGTCCGCGAAAACGGGATTCGCGGACAGGGTTCAATCGTCGTGAAGATTCGTCACTCGCATTTTCGACTCGAGGTCGTCCGTCTGGAAATCAGAATCCGCAACGACAAGATTGTGACCAGTCGAGCAAGCAGTCGCCGCGATCATGAGATCTCGGACGGCCATCCGTTCACCATCGGTGAGAAGTTCATCTTGCAGCCGAACTGCCTCGAGCGCGGTATCCTTGTTGAACTCGATGGAATGGACGCCACCGAAGTGCTGCCGTTCTGCACGCACATCGGTTTCGCCGCTGCCGAGCGTTCCAGCAAGAACCTCGTAAATACAGACCGCCAATGTGAAATACGGTTCGTCCTGTGATTCAACGAACGCAACGGTTTCATCGACGCCCTCGAGCATATCAATGATGACTGACGAATCGAGAAATGTCATCACTCGGGTCTATCACCGAGACTTCCCACGTCCCCACGTCAGTCCGTATCACCCGAACTGGCTGATCTTTCACGTTGCCCTCGTCGTCGACCAATTCAAGCGCCTGAAGCTCGCTCTTCGGGAGCACGACACCGCCCGACGTCCGACCAACTTGTCCCAACTGATGGATCCGGGATGACTACGTTTTCAATAGGTCCTGAATCTGTTTAAGCATTGATCTCGCCAGCATGAGACTATGATATTCCCGACCGCTATCACTCACTCGAGAAAGTTATGGAACGATTCGCATAGTATTCTCATTACCCCGTTTGGACTACCCGTCCACTACACGTGCTTATTGAGCGGGGTACTTCACCAGGTTCAAGTGAGGTTCGTGGCGTCGTGCTGAATAAACAGCGCGAGTCTTGCACAGAGGGTTTGAGGAAGGCCGACTATTCAGATCGCGATATACAGTCTCTTACTGCCAGTATCGTCAAGATCGTCGATAGTGACTTTGCTCTCTCGAAAGACGAAGGTGGTGAGACGGGCCAGTTGAGGCTTTTACAACAGCTTGACGACAGAGACGAGTTGATTAATCGCTCGTACCGAGCAAGACATCTATTGGCAGGTATTCCTTAGTAACAGGAGTATGAATGAAATCATTACTGTTATAGTAATTCTGTCGGCCGGGATCACGATGATCGCGTATTCTATCAAACCATTTCGAAAATTGAGAGCGATTAAAAACTCAGATGAAATGTCGATATCAGCAGCATTATCTCGGAGAGATATGGTACAAATAAGTGGGAAGGTCACAGATTATAATGGTTCGGTAAATTCTCCAATAGAAAACAAAGAATGTGTTGCATATGAATACAAAATCTCCAAGAGTTTAAGAGATAGTGCAGATCCAAAAAACGACCACTATTGGAAAGATTTGGAAAAAGGAAAAGAAGCCGTTGATTTCATGCTTGAGGATCATACCGGAACAGCTCATATACATACAAATGATTCTGAGATTTCACTCACACATGATTCGAGATACACAGCATCTGATTCATCCTCAGTGCCGACTACAGTCACAGGAGAACCGATCTCGTTCGATCCAATGAACTTTGAATTCAAAAACATGTTACGATTTAGTGAAGGCACAATAAGGCCAGGTGACTGGATATCTGTCATCGGTATATTTAGTGGGAATAAAACAGAAGATGGTGAAGAAGTTGAAATAACCTCTGGTAAAATAGGATATATCTTTGATGAAGATACCGAAGACAAGATTAGTAGTTTACAGAAAAAAGCAGTTAATACATTTATATTTGGCTTTGTCTTCGCATCTTTTGCAGGCGCCTATATTGCTTTAGAGTTGCTTTAGCTGAATCGAGGCGCTAAGCCCCCTTCCTCAGCGAGCGCCGAAGGCGCGAGCAGGGAGGGGATACAGCGCCGCGAGAGGTTCTTGGACTATACTACCGCAGGCCCACAGGCCCACGAAACCAGAAGTGTTTTGTATGCAAATTGCGTAAGTTATGACATGGCAACGCGAAAGACCATTTCAATCCGAGACGACCAAGAGGAGTGGATACAGGACAACCACCTGAATCTGTCGTCGTTCGTTCAGGAGAAACTCGACGAGCTCATCGAAGAACGCGAAAACTGATGTATCACGCCTACAAGTATCGCCTCGAGCCATCCGACGCCCAACGCGAGGAGTTGGACCGTCACCGCGATATCTGTAGGCAACTATACAATCACACTCGCTATCGCCTCAACGAGTACCGAGAGAACCACGGCGAACTACCGTCCATGACCACGCTTCGGTCGGAGCTACCTGACCTCAAAAAGTGGTGGGGCGATCTCAATGACGTGTACTCGAAGGTACTCCAAACTGTGGTCGAACGACTGTTCGACAACCTCAGTAGCCTTTCTGCGCTCAAGCAAAACGGCTACGGAGTCGGCCAACTCAAGTGGAAGCCACCACGCGATTTCCGCAGTTTCACGTACAACCAGTCTGGCTTCAAGCTCGACAAGAAGGGCGGTCAGACTGTCTTGTCCCTCTCGAAACTTGCGGACATACCGATCCGGCTCCACCGAGAGATTCCCGACGACGCCGCACTCAAACAGGTCACGCTCAAGAAGGAGCCAACGGGAGAGTGGTTCGCCACTTTCGGTGTCGAAATCGACCGAGAGTCACCGCAAAAGCCCGACCAGCCGAAGAACGTCGTCGGGATCGACGTAGGCATCCTGAAGTACGCCCACGACACCGATGGTCACGCGGTCGAATCTGTTGACCTCTCAGGTGAACGCGACCGCCTCGAGCGAGAGCAACGGAAGCTCTCGCGGAAAGAGCACGGTTCGAACAACCACGAGGAACAACGACGTCGCGTGGCCGAGTGTCACGCCGACCTGAAGAACAAGCGCCGAGACTTCTTGCATAAACTCTCGAACTACTACGCTCGAGAGTACGATCTCGTGGCCGTCGAAGACCTTGACGCGAAAGGATTGATCCAACTTGACGGCAACTCTCGGAACCGTGCTGGAGCAGCGTGGGGGACGTTCTT
>SLIS01000243.1 GCA_007135505.1 Halovivax sp. | reverse complement strand
GAACGCGCTCGTCGAAACGTTCGTCACGTTGGCCCGGGCCAGGGGGGCCGGCCCCCGTCGGATCGCCCGGCACGTGTTCCGGGCGGCGGCGGTCCCGCTCGTGACCCTGTTCGTGACCGAGCTCGTCGGCGTGATTCTCGTCGCCGTGTTCGTGCTCGAGATCGTCTTCAACGTGCCGGGGGTCGGTCTGCTCGCCTACGATGCGATCGTCAATCGGGACCTCGACCTCGTCGTGATCCTCACGGGCCTGTTCGCCACCACGGTCGTCCTCGCGAACCTGCTGCAAGACCTCGCCGCGTTCGCGCTCGATCCGCGCACGGAGCGGTGACCTGCCGCTAGCGCTCGCGCGGGTCGGCGAGATCGGCGGTTCGATCGCCGACGACGAGGGTCACGAGCACGAGCAGCGTCAGCGCCACCGCCGGGACGGCCGGGTGCCACCAGACGTCCCACCAGGCGGAGAATCGGTGTACCATCCCTCTGTCGATCTCGCTCCCCAGCGAGATGATCCGGGGGTCGGACTCGCCGAAGCCCAGGAACGAGAGCGCGGCCTCGTACAGGATGTACGTCGGCACCAGCGTCGACAGCGGAACCAGAACCGCGCTGGCTGCGTTCGGGAGCACGTGGTATCGGATGTTGTGCAGGGAACCCGCCCCCGATGCGGTTGCAGCGCGGACGTACAGCTCCTCCCTGATGCGCCGCACCTCGCTCCGGACCAGCCTGGCGAGACCGCCCCAGCTCAGGAGACCGAACACCACGACCATCAGCACGAGGTCGGCCGACAGGATGGCAACGATGAGGACGTACGCGAAAAACGCCGGCACGGCGCTCTGCACGTCGACGTAGCGCATCAAGATGTCGTCAACGCGCCCGCCGACGGTGCCCGCGACGACGCCGACCGAGGTTCCGATCCCGCCGGCGATCACCGCCGCGGAGAGGCCCACCTGGAGGCTGGTCCGGAGTCCGCTCACCGTCGTCAGGAGGACGTCCCGCCCGCCGTTGTCGGTGCCGAGGGGGTGAGCCAGCGATCCGTGACACTCCCCGTCGGCGACCGTCCCGACGCAGCTGGTCGGGATCCGTTCGAGAACGCTGACGCCGTACGGGGGCTGATATATCGCCGCCGGCGTGACCTCCGGACCGGGGACGAGGAGGGACCCAAATGCGGCCACCGCGAGCAGAAGCGCCAGGACGGCGGCGCAGGCTGCGGCGAACCGATCCCGGCAGAACCGCGCGACGAACGAGCGAGCGCTTCCCGGATTCCCGTAGATCGTGGGCCCCGAAACTATGACGACGATCGACAGCGACAGCAGGGTGACCCAGTCCAGGAGGATGATCTCCCGCCCGGCCAGAACGAGCGTGTTCTCGCCCTCGAGCAGGTACGCGTAGGCGACCCCGCCCAGCAGCAACGCGTAGGCGGCAGCCGCGGCGAACGGTCGAGCCAACAATCGCCAGTTGCCCCGCGAGGGCGCGAACGCGTCTTCGTCGAGGTCGGCGAACCCGTCCGGCTCGGTGCGGCCCATGTGAACCGTCGCACAGTTCGGACCCTCCATACTTTACAGTAGCGCCGAGGTGAATGGCCACGCTTCGGAGACGTCAGTGCGAATGGGCGCCAGCGTCCTCCGGCGATCCGATCGGTTCCGGACGGCCTCGCTCGCGGCGCTCGGCCACGAACGTCCGCTCTTCCCCCGTTAGATCACGCTCGGCGAATCGGTCCAGTCCGCGGCGGTACCGCTCGTCGGCGGCCTCGGGCGCGGGGTATTCGAGTACGAGTTCGGCGATCCCGGTCGCGTCACCCGTGAACCCGAAGCCGACGCGGTGGAGCGCCTCGTAGGCGAACGGATTGTTGACGGCGATGCGGAGGCGCTCGTACCCTCGCTCTAGCGCGCGGTCGCGGACGAACGCGCACAGCCGGGGCCCGATCCCGTCGCCGCGGCGATCCGCCCTGACGGTGACGTAGCGCAGCCAGCAAACGGTTGCGTCGGTACGATCCGCGTTGAACGCGACCGCCGCGACGACGTCGCCCGCTTCGCGCGCGACCGCCTTACCGGTCGTGGACATCACGAACTTGCCAGCGTAGGCGAATCGCTCGTGGTCGAGTCGAAGCGTCGGCCCGGCCGCTGGCCAACCGCACAATTCGAACGTCAGGCGGCCGCAACCGTCCGATGGCACGGATTACGGTTCGCACCCGAGCCAGTAATGCGTTTGGTCACGGTGTACAGATTTGACCGTAACTGTTTGAAGAATATCACCCAAGGAGGGCTTGAAATCCGTCAAGAGGCCCTCATAGAGGGCTTCAAAGGAAAGGTATAATTACCAGATGTTCCAGAAGAACAGACATGGCAACCACACATGACGCCTTCGACGGGCTCACCGAACACTGCGCCGAGTGCGAACTCGATACGCTGCACGAAGTCTCCGTCCAGCTCCGAACCGAGAGTCGAAAGGAAGAAAACAGCCAGTTCTCGCGCGAACCCTACCGCGTCACGGAGTGCCAGCGCTGTGGCCACCGTCACAGCCAGCGGATGAACAACGCCTGACTGGGCCGCCGTAACGCCCCAGGGAGCCCGGGTTCACTTTCGAGTGTGAACCAACTGGGCGTCGTCGACTCACCGGTCGTCAGCGTCGACCCGCCAATCGTCCGTTTTCTCATTCGATTCGATGCGACTGACGCTCCGGACCGTAGTGGCCGAACTCAGACAGTACGGATCATCCCACCTACCGAGCAGTGGTGGAGAGCCCATATTCGTGAGAACCCGATTACTGAGACTACGCAGGCTGATACCACGATAGTCGAAATGCGGTGGTCAACGGACGAGGATTACAGGGACTGGTGACCGCTTAGACACTGTTTCAGCTACGTTCCCGACGAGGAACCGGTGCGACGCGCGATCCCAGTCTTTGCCGTGCGCACCGACCACGATCGTGTCGTACGACTCGGCACGGTCGAGGATATTTCGGGCCGGATGGCCGATGGCGACGATCGTCTCGATCCCCCGATTACGATCGTCGGCGATCTCGTGAGCCCGTTCGAAGACCGGTTGGGCACGTTCGGCGGCTGCTTCACCGATGTCGTCTTCGAGGGCGAGCGCCGTTGCATCGCCCATCATCATCGACGGGACGCCGACGACGTGTAACACCGTCACGTCCGCCTCCGGATGATTGTCGAGGGCGTATTCGAGCGCCTGGCCAGCGTGTACGGAGTCGTCCATCGGCACCAGAAGGGCTGTGGGCATGTCTCAACGGAGGAGATCAAGCTACCTAATTCCACTAGTCGGGCGATACCCGGAAGCAACCGAAAAATCCGTAGGCCGGAATCGTCGACATCGAGGGGCCGATACTTCACATCGAGACGTACTCGATCACTGCGCGGCGATTGAAGAATCGACAGCTTGTCGTGCTTCTTCCGGTTCTTCGTGGTCGTCGTCGCACGCGAGAACAGTTCACGGACCGGGATTTGAACCCGACTGCGAGACGGTCGTCCTCACTCTGTTCGGACGCTGCGACTCGCGTGTTTCAAATGCCTCTATCGCGCATTTGCGCCTCACGTCCGTTCGTCGAAAAGTGCGCGGACCGGGATTTGAACCCGGGCCATGAGCTTGGAAGGCTCAGGTCCTACCACTAGACCATCCGCGCTCACTCTCCCGGTTGGACGTGCTCCGTTAAGTGACTTCTCTTTCCGGCCGATTGCAGCGACGCCAATTGCACACCAACGGAACCGTCCAGTCACCGCCTCACGATCCGAATCGATCAGCGATCCGCGCCAGCGACTCGCGCATAGCAGTTCCCGCTGGAGACCTCCCAGTCGAGGAGGGTGAGTCGACTGGCCTCGAGGTCCGCCTCGAACTCGGCCGGGGCGTAGATGTGGTAGAACCGGTCGACCGACTCGCCATCGGGGAGCGACCACTCGATCGTCGTGTCGAAGCCCGTCTCGTCGTCCGCGCTCCGCGCTGGGAACCGCTCGTGGGCGGTCGACCAGGCGCTGACGAGGGCTCGACCGGTGGGGTCGAGGACGCGAGCGAGTTCCTCGAGGCTCGCCAGCCGGTCCGGCCGCGTCGGCAGGTGGTGGAGCGTCGCCACGTAGGTAGCGAGGTCGACGACGTCGGCGGCGAGTGGCAGGGCCGTCGCGTCGGCCTGGACGAGGTCGAGGCAGTGATCGAAACCGCGGTCCAGGGCCCGTGTCCGACCTGTCTCGAGCAAGCTCCGGCTGACGTCGACCCCGACGACGCGATCGACGTGGGCGGCCATGACCCCTGCGTGGCGGCAGTTTCCACAGCCGAGGTCGAGCCCGACGGTCCCGTCGTCCACCGGCGTGGCGTCGTCGACGAACGACTCGACCTCGGGCCAGGGGTACTCGCGTGTGGTCGCGAAGTGATGCCCGATCCGCTCGTATGTCGCTCTGACGTCGCGTCGACGGGGCATGGAGCTGGTACCGACACGTCCGAGCGGCCGGTGCTAAAGGCGTTCGATCCCCACCGATCGTTCGGGCTCGGAATGGTGTC
This sequence comes from Halovivax sp., assembly GCA_007135505.1. The sequence continues at coordinate 1,545 of SLIS01000243.1, read as the reverse complement.
GGACCGGATGGATTCCCGTGACAGTCACCGGATCGTCGGGTTCGATTCACCTGCCCTGAGCGTTACGTTCATACCGCCGGGCACCCAACGTCGAGGTACCGAATGAGGCGCGAACACTTCACGCTCGACGTCGAAGACGTCGACTGGGTAGATTCCGATGGGGAGCCCCGCAAACCGTCGGTGACCATCGACTTCACTGGCACCGGACCGGATCTTCGAGAGCGCCTCACTGGCCCCGACGACGAGTTGCTCGCAGCCGACGAGACGGACGTCGCGCTGCGGCTCCAGGGCGAGGTCGGAACGGACGCCGACGGCGTCGTGAGCGTGACCGAGCGGATCACCGGCGACTTCGTCCTCGAACTGAACGTCGACGCCGACGACGTGATCCGATTCATCAGGGCCGCTCGCAGCTACGGCGAAAACGCGAACGAAGACGACGGACGCTACGAAGTGACGCTGCGGATCGACGGCGAGGAACTCGTCACCTACGACAAGCAGACGTTCCTCGTCTACGACGACGCGGGCAGCCTCCTGCGCAAGCACAGTCTCATTCCCGGCGGCGTCGAGCTCTGAGCCAGTTCTACGGACGTGCCTGAACGGGCGGTCTGGTAACGGATCACCCGGCCGGCCGGTTCTCGGCGTGGCGCACGATATCGGCAATTATAAGTGTTTTAGGCACGCCTAAATGATTACGAACCGGCCACTGCCGGAGAATTATGGCTAACGGGAACGTCCTCACGACGGCGATCGACGACGCGGCCCAGGAGTCGACCAGGGACGACGTCGTGCTGGAACTCGATTCCGTCGCCGCCTCCTACGGGTCCGAATGCGTCATCGAGCAGTGTTCACTGCGAGTCCGCGAAGGGGAGATCCTGACGTTACTCGGCCCTTCCGGCTGCGGTAAGACGACGACTCTCAGACTGATCGCCGGACTCGAAGCACCCGACGCGGGTAGTATTCGCCTCCACGACGAGCCCGTGGCCCACGACGGCGAATTCGTCCCGCCCGAGGACCGGGGCGTCGGCGTCGTCTTCCAGGAATTCGCCCTGTTCCCTCACCTGAGCGCCCGCGAGAACGTCGCGTTCGGGCTCACCGACTGGGATCCGGACGAGCGAGAGCGCCGCGTGGACGAGCTGCTCGAACTCGTCGGCCTCGGCGACCAGGGCGAGGCTTATCCGGACGAACTCTCCGGCGGACAGCAACAGCGAGTCGCACTCGCCAGGTCGCTCGCCCCGGAACCGGCGATCCTCCTCCTCGACGAACCCTTCTCGAACCTCGATGTCGACCTCCGCGTCGAAATGCGCGAGGAGGTTCGCCGGATCATCAAGGACGCCGGAGTGACCGCCGTCTCGGTTACCCACGACCAGGAGGAGGCGCTGTCGATCTCTGATCGCGTCGCCGTCATGGCCGACGGACAGCTCGAGCAGGTGGACGTTCCAGAGCGCGTCTTCCAGCAGCCGAAGTCCAGATTCGTCGCCGGATTCCTCGGCCACGCCAGCTTCCTCTCGGGGACGGTCACCGGCGACCACGTCGAGACGGCGCTGG
>SLIS01000224.1 GCA_007135505.1 Halovivax sp. | reverse complement strand
GAACGTGATCGCCCACGGTCGGTGCAACGGCTACCTCTCCGACCGCGAGGGGGACACCGAACTCGACGAAGACGCGATGACCTGTACCGCCCACCTCTCGTTCGAACTCGTCTACACGTCCGATCCAGGCACGTTCGGCGAGGAGGAAGCCGTCGGCGAGGAGTAAGTTCTTTGCCGCCGTCACGAAAGTGATCGGCGTGACGATAACGGAGCGAAGTCGCGAGCGCGTTCGACGGCTCGAAGCGCGGCTGGCCGAGACCGACGAGTTCTCGGTCCACGAGGAGACGTGGTCGATCTCGCGATCCGACTACGCCAAGCTGCGCGATCGGTTCGAGGCCGACGCTCACGGTGGCGCGGGCGCGTGGATTATCGACGGCGACGGGGCCGTCCTGCTGGTTCGCAACGAGGGTGACGACGGGTGGACCGATCCCGGCGGCAAGCGCAAAGTCGGCGAATCCTTCGCGGAAACCGCACGACGCGAAGTGCGAGAGGAGGCGGGCGTCGAGTGTCGACTCCGGGGCGTCCGCGAACTGTACGCCATCGAACATCGCCCGCCGGCCGAGGCGCCGATCCTGTCCCCGATCGTCATCTTCGACGCCGGGTACGTCTCGGGCGAGCCACGGCCGCGGGCCGGGGAGATCGCCGAAGTCGGGTGGTTCACCGACGCGCCCGAGCGGGTGCGATACGAGCAGGTGCGGACGCGCCCGTATCCGACGTCCGAGTCGGTGCGGGACTGACCGCGTGCCGATGGTCGAGCGCGCTGGAGACGAATTCGTCTCGGTCGGGACGGGGAACCGTCCCCGCCGACACACGAAGGATTTGAGTCCGGCGAGGACACGAACGCACCATGGACGAGCACGGCTACGTCGTCAACGTCGACGGCGCCGTCTACCGGGACGGCGCGTACCTGTTCATCGAACGCGGCGCCGACGAGAACCACGCCGCGGGCGCGCTCGCCTTTCCCGGCGGGACGCTCGAAGCACCGGCCGGTACCGCCGACGCGATCGAACGGACCGCGACCCGCGAGCTGGCCGAGGAAGTGGGCGTCGAGGTCGGCAACGTGACCTACGTCTGTAGCTCCGCGTTCGCGGCCGACGGCGGCACCCCGTGTCTCAACGTCGTCACGCTGTGCGAGTACGACGGCGGCCAGGCGCACGTTCGCCAACCGGGCGAGGTCGCCGCGGTCCACTGGCTGTCGGTCGACGACCTCCGGGACCGCGACGACGCGCCGCCGTATCTGCTGGAGTACGTCGATCGGGTCGAGGCCGTCCGGCAGGGGTCGAGTTCCTGACGCGTTCGATCGTCACCGCTGTCGCCCGACTCCCGCGAAGCGATCCGCCTCCAGCGCGCGCACTTCGAATCCGAGGGCATCGTAGAACGGCCGGACCGAGGCGTCGAAGTGGGCGGTCAACCAGCCCTCCCGCTCGAGCGCTCGCTCGACGAGTGCGCGCCCGATGCCGCGATCCCGCCGACGCTGCCTGACGGCGACCGCATCGATGTGCGCGCCGTCGGCGCCGGATTCGGCGGCCGATTCACCGACGAGCGTGTCGAGGTCGTCCCAGCCGGTCACGGCCGTCGACGGGTCGGGGTCGAGAACCAGCGAGCCCGTGATCGTCCCATCGTCGGCCGTCGCGACGAGAACGCCGTCCGACTCGATCCGGGCGTCGAGGTCGTCGTACGCGAGTATCGCTGCGTCGAGAATTCGCCGGATTGCGAGCGCGTCCTCGCGAGTCGCGAGGCGAACGATCCGTCCCGGAGTCGTCGGGTCGGCCACGGTCTCACCCGCCCTTGATCAGGCGGAGGACCGTCACGTGGTCGGTCTCGACGGGTTGATCTTCGGGCACGGGCCGACCGTCGACGAGGACGCTCACCTCGTGTGGACTGTAGTCGACGGCGGCGAGGAGGTCGGCGTAGGTCGTGGCGGGGCCGGCCTCGTCGCCGTCGCTCGCGGCGGCCGAAGCGTCGTCCAGCTCGACTTCGTGGGTCTCCTCGCCCTTCACGTCGACGGTCACGCGCATACGCCGTCCGTTGTGGCTGGAAGGGCTTGAGCACGTCGTCACCGCGTCGTTTCGGGACTCGACGAGCGAATCCGAACACGGTAAATCAATCAGACGGTCCACGCTTCCTGCGTGTAACACATCTCCCAGAAAGCGTGTTCCAGTCGGGCGCTGGTCAGGAACGCCTCGCGCATCGCTGCGTGCTCGCCGGGATTGCGCTCGGCGCAGTCGTCGACCAGCCAGCGCAGCCACTCGACGGCCTCGCGGAACTCGTCGCTCGTGTACTTCTCGATGAACGGCGTGTACCGGTGCTCGTCGTCGGCAACCTCGGCCATGTGCTCGGCGACGTCTAGGTACCCCTGGCCGCACGGGTAGATCGCGGCGGCGATCTCGGGGAGGGTGCCCTCGTGAGCGGTCCTGACCAGGAAGTTGGTATAAGCGACGCAGGTTGGTGCCTTCTCGACCGATTCCAGGTCCGCTCGCGGGATCCCGTAGTCGGCGGCGAACTCGCGGTGGAGGTCCATCTCGTAATCGAGGACGGTGTGGGCGACGTTCAGCAATCCCGCCATCGTCTCCTCACGCCGGGCCTTCGTCCCCGCGACGGCGAACGTGCGCGCGTAGTCGAGCAGGTACCGGTAGTCCTGTTCGACCCAGTGACGGAAGGCCGCCGGGTCGAGGGTACCCTCGGCCAGTTCCGTGACGAACGGGTGCTCGTACTGTGCCTCCCAGATCGCGCTCCCCGCCGCGAGGAGTTCGTCGCTGAAACGCATGCGGGTGGGCGTAGGGCAAGCAGCGGTATATAATCTAGTGGTATTACTTAGTGGTCGCTCACGATCGGCTGCCCGTCGGGCTTCCGAACCGACCGACGTTTTATGTCTGATCGCAAGACAGACGAGGTATGACCGAGACGTTCACCGTTCCGCCGGCGCTCGAGCCCGGTGATCGGATCGCGGTCGTCGCCCCCAGCGGCGGTGCGGCAGCCGCCTACCCGCACGTCTACGAGCTTGGGCTGGAACGCATTCGCGAGGCGTTCGATCTGGAACCGGTCCCGTTCCCGACCGCGACCGCCGAGGGCGAGTACCTGGCCGCGAACCCGGACGCGAGGGCGCGCGACATCGAGGACGCCTTCCGCGACCCCGAGATCGAGGGCGTGATCGCCACGATCGGCGGCGAGGACCAGATTCGAATCGTCGAGCACCTCGATCCCGACGTCCTGCGCGAGCATCCGACCCGCTTTTTCGGCTATAGCGACAACACCGTCCTCGCGTCGTTTCTGTGGCGCCAGGGCGTCGTCTCCTTCTACGGGCCGATGGTGATGACGGAGTTTGCGATGCAGGGGTCGATGTTCGAACACACGGTCGAGCACGCGCGACGAGCCCTGTTCGAGGAGACGATCGGCCAGATCGAACCGGCCGACGTCTTCTCGGATCACAGCCTCGAGTGGGCCGATCCCGAGAACCTGGATCGCGAACGCGAACGGGAGTCGTCCGCGGGCTGGCGATGGTCCGGCGGGACGGAGCCGGCGACAGGCCGCACCTGGGGCGGCTGTCTGACGGTCCTCGATCACATGTTGGCCGCAGATGTGGCCGTCCCCGAGCCCGACCGGCTCGACGGGGCAATCCTCCTGCTCGAAACCTCGGAGGTCCTGCCCGAGGACTGGTACGTCCGGCAGGTACTGATGAGCATGGGCGAGCGCGGCCTCCTCGAACGGTTCGACGGGGTCGTCGTCGGTCGCGCGAAGGCGCGCTCGCGATCGCACCCGCGCGACGCCGAGGAGCGCCGCGCGTACAGACGGACCCAACGAGAGACGATCGAGACCGAAATCGCTCGCTACAACCCCGACGCCCCGATCGTCTTCGACGTCGAGTTCGGCCACTGCGCGCCGACGGTGCCGGTGCCCGTTGGCGCGATGGCGACGGTCGACCCTGCCGACGAGCGAATCGTTTTCAACGGCGCGTGAGTGGACTGCGACATGACCACGGACGACGGGAGTTCCGACGCGACGGCCGGCGACTCGCTGGCGACCGGCCTCCGGTCGCTCGGCGACCGCTCGCTCACCTACCCGCTCTCGTCACCGCTCACGGCGGGCTGTCCGGAGACGAGTACGGACGAGGTGCAGTACCCCCTCGAGGTGACCTACGACTACGAGGCCGTGGATCCGACGCTGTTCGGTGATGGCGCCCCGGAGAACGGCGCGGCCGAACCTGCTCCCGGTCTCGACCGGTGGGCGCCGCTGCTCCCACCGCTCGCCCCGATCGGCCTCGGCGAGGGCGAGACGCCGCTGCTGCCCGCCGACGACGTCGCGGACGGCATCGACCTCGACGCGGACCTGTTCCTCAAGGACGAGAGTCAGAACCCCACCTGGAGCCAGAAGGACCGCCTCGCTCGCTGTGTCGTGAGTGGGGCGGTTCGCGAGGGCGCCCGCGGCGTCGTCGCGTCCTCGACGGGCAACCACGGCGCGGCGGTCGCCGCCTACGCCGCTCGGGCCGGCCTCGAGGCGGTCGTCGTCACCGCGCCGGAGACGCCCGCCGCTGTCCAGCGATTCATCGACGCCTACGGCGGAACGCTGCTCGCCATCGACGATGCGACGGTGCGCCGTGAGGTCGTGGACCGACTCGCCCACGAGGGGTACCATCCGGTCAGCTCCCGGACGCCGGTTCACACGGGCCACCCCTACGGCCCGGAGGGCTACAAGACGATCGCGTACGAAATTCACCGCGACCTGGGGCGGGTGCCGGGAACCGTCGCCGTGCCGACCTGTTACGCCGAACTCCTCTACGGCGTCTGGAAGGGGTTTCGCGAACTGGACCGACTCGGCGTCGTCGACGAAACGCCGCGCATGCTCGCCTGCGAGCCCGCCACGAGAGGACCGCTCCGCGAGGCCCTCGCCGAAGACGATCCCGTCGCGACCGTCGAGACGAACCCGACCGAGGCCTACTCCATCGCGACGACGACCAGCAGTGTTCGGGGTCGACGCGCCGTCGAGGAATCCGACGGCGACGCGATCGGGTTCACCGAAGCCGATCTCGCGAGCGCCGAGGAGCGCCTCGCCCACCGGGGAACCTGGCAGGAGTCCGCCGGCGCGGGCGCGGTGGCGGGACTCGCACGGGCGCATCGAGACGGGCACGAAATCGACGGCCCGGTCGTCGCGATCTGTACGTCGAGCGGCCTGAAAAACGGCGAGTTACGGGAGGCGCCGCCGGTCGAGCCCGACTGGGACGAGATCGAGCGAGCGCTGTCCGCGGCCGGTCACCTGGACGACTGAGAATTCGCGCCGATCGGAAGACGGTCTCGCTCACCCGCGCCGACGGTCGGTTTCCGCGCTCGAAAGAATCGGCCGACGCGCCTCGACCTCGTTCCGGGTTTCCTCGAAGACGATGTACTTCGCCAGCTCAGCCTGGGTGTGGTTTCGACAGAGGTGATCCTCGAGGCGCCGATCGGGAGCCAGAACCGTCTCGCAGACCGGACACGTCGCGGCTGGTTCGAATGCCATTGCTCCTCCCGTTCAGCCGATCGACGGGTATCGATATAGCTTGCATATGCGCCCGCCTGCATGTGTCACTGCAGGTCAGGTCGAACTGCCAGGTCCGGCCGATTCGTCCTTCGGTCGTTTTATCTTCGGCCCGCCCTTGCCAGTCGGTATGAGCGAGGCCGACGCCGAGACGGAGTCGACGCCGGGCCCCACCGGGATCTGGATCGAGAAGTACCGCCCGGAATCCCTAGACGACGTGAAGGGCCACGAGAACATCGTCCCGCGCCTGAAGAAGTACGTCGAACAGGACGACCTGCCCCACCTCATGTTCGCCGGGCCGGCCGGCGTGGGCAAGACCGCGAGTGCCGGGGCCATCGCCCGCGAACTCTACGGCGAGGACTGGCGCGAGCACTTCCTCGAACTCAACGCCTCCGACCAGCGCGGGATCGACGTCGTCCGCGACCGGATCAAGAACTTCGCGCGATCGAGCTTCGGCGGCGTCGAGTATCGAATCATCTTCTTGGACGAGGCCGACGCGCTGACCTCCGACGCCCAGTCCGCACTGCGCCGGACGATGGAGCAGTTCTCGCACAACACCCG
>SLIS01000119.1 GCA_007135505.1 Halovivax sp. | reverse complement strand
CACCAGTCCCGACACGCCGGCGTCGGCGACGTCCGCCGGCGACGTGAGCCCCGACGCGGACAGTTTGCTCGCCCGGCCGGCACCGATTCCGTCGACGGCGGTCAGTCCGACGGCCTCCGCGTCGACGCCGTTCTCGATCCGGGCCTCGAGACGCCGGGCGCGATTCGCGTCGTGGCCGCTCGCGAACCGGTCGAGGAAGGCCCGCAGCGCGGCGAGCAGTCGCAGCGCGTTACGGGCGATCGCCCAGGCGTCGCTCCGGAGTTCGGCCGGCGTCGTCCCGCTCGCCTCGGCCCGGAGGATTGCGAGCACCTTCCGCTCGCCGTTGTCGCCGATTTCGTCGCTGACGCGCTGTCCGGACAGGATCGCGTCGATCGCCTCCCGTTCGGACTGGCGGGCCGTGACTGACTCGAACGCGCCGGCCCCCGCGACGGCTTCGAGGACGGTCGCGTCGTCGAGTGCGCCGTCGGCCGCGCGGTCGCAGCAGTCGGCGAACCGGCGGGCCGTCCGCAAGTCGAGGTAGTATCGCGACGTCAGGCGCCCGAGGGCGGTCGGTTCGAGGGCGGTTTCGGTTCCGACGTCCCGCTCGACGAATCCGTCCGCGACCAGCTCTTCGATCGCGTCTCGCACCCGCGTCTCCAGGTCGGCGAAGCCGTAGGCGGCCGGCCGACTCTGACCGCGCTCGTAGAAGAACGTCGTCTCGAGCCACTCGAAGACGTCGGCCTCGCTCGCGACGTTGCCCATCGCGATCTCGGCGTTGAGGTGGGTCTCGAGGCTCGCTGCGAGCTGTGACTCGATCTCCGTTCCCTCCCGCAGCAGGCGCCGGTAGCGGTCGGCATCGGCGGCGTCGCAGACGACCCAGCCGTAGCCGACGTCGTCGTAGCCGGGGCGACCCGCGCGCCCGAGCATCTGGAGGACGTCGAGCGGGCTCATGTCCACCTCGCCCTCGAGCGGGTCGTGGTACTTCGTGTCCCGGAGGATCACGCACCGGGCGGGCAGGTTGACGCCCCAGGCGAGCGTCGACGTCGAGAAGAGCAGTTCGATCGTCCCGTCCTTGAACCACTCCTCGACGAGGTCCTTGTCGTTCTTCGAGAGGCCGGCGTGGTGGAAGGCGACCCCGTCTAGGACCGACTTGCGGAGCGTGTCGTTGTCGAGTCGCTTCGCCTCCGTGTGAAAGTCGTACTCGCCGCGGGCACCCATCGGCACGTCGCGCTCGGCGATCTCGTCGCGGGCCTTCTTCGCGGCCTGGACGGTGTCCTGGCGGGAGGAGACGAAGACGAGCGCCTGGCCGTCCTCGCGGAGGTGCGGTTCGGCCAGGTCGAGCGCGCGGTAGAGGCGGCGGTACTTGTCGGCGAAGGCGTTCTCGCCGTGGGTGTAGGTCTTGACGTCGGCGTGGAGGTCGACTGGCCGGTACTCGTCCCCGAAGTCGAACGTGCACGCCTCCGGGGCGTCGAGCCACGCGGCGACGTCGTCGACGTTAGGCATCGTCGCCGAGAGCGCGACGATGCGCGGGTCACAGAGCCGGCGAAGTCGGGAGATCGTCACCTCGAGGACGGAGCCGCGTCGATCGGCGTCTAACAGGTGAACCTCGTCGATCACGCAGCAGTCGATCTCCGTGACGAAGTCGTACCGGCGCGAGTCGTGCTTTCTGGTCGCCGAGTCGAGCTTCTCGGGAGTCATCACGAGGATGTCGGCCCGGCGGGCGCGTCGCGGGTTCAGGTCGCGCTCGCCGGTGACGACGTAGACCGAGTAGTCGAGGGTCTCGAATCGGTCCCAGTCCGCCTCCTTCTCGTTGGTCAGCGCGCGAAGCGGGGCGATGAAGAGGGCCGTCCCGCCCGCGTCGAGCGCCTTGCAGATCGCGAGTTCGGCCAGGGCGGTCTTGCCCGAGGCGGTCGGCGCGCTCGCGACCACGTTCTCCTCGCGTTCGAGCAGGGCCGGGAGGGCCTCGCGTTGCATTCGGTTGAACGAGTCGAACGCGAACGCGTCGGCGAAATCGGCCTCCAGCGTGTCTCCGAGAACCTCGGCGACGTCCATCTATCGGAGACGGGTGACCCCGGGTGAAAGGCGTTTCCAATCGTGACCTCCCGGACGTTCGCCTGTTCGGTCGGGCTATCGCTGGTCCACCAGGACCCCGATGGCGGCGCCGGCGGTCGCGAAGACCAGCGGGTAGAGGATCCCGGCGAGGACGATCGCCGGCACCAGTTCGGGCGCGACCGAGCTGCTCGCGTCGATTCCGAAGACCGATCCTTCGGTACTCGATTCGGTCGCGAAAACGCCGAGGCCCAGCACGAGGGCGTACCCGATCGTCACCGGCGCGCCGACCGCGACCGCCTCGCCGAGATCGCTCGCGTGCAGGTGGTGGGCGAGGAGGGCCCCCGACAGGACCAGCACGAGCGGTGGGATCGCGTACAGCAATTCGGCGTTCGCGCTCCCCGACTGGGCGATCAGGTCGACCGTCGTCGACCCGCTGAACCCACCGAATGCGCCGCTGGTTTCGAGCTCGACGAGGTGGGCGCTGTAATAGTACCACGCCGTTCCTTTCCATTCGGCGACCTGACTCATGTTCTCGCGGACCTCGTCGCGGACGAGGAGGGCGGTGACCAGGTACCCGAGCGCCGCCGCGACGGCGCCGATTCCGGCGCTTGCGGCGATCGTCGGTCGATCCGTCGTCGGCTGACCGTCCGTCGACTTGCGTGTCGCCATACCGTTGAGTGCCGGGGCAGACCGCCGTCATAAATTTTCTGCTGCGCGTTCGTTTCGGTCCGCTGGCTGTCACCTTCGTGCGGGTGATCGTCGATTACCGGGACCGCTACCGCGACCGATCGTCCGAAGTCCCCCGTTCGATTCGACTCACGTCCGTCTCGACCGATTCGGGCCGTTGGCCCGGTTGAGCTGGCGAGCGAGAGTACTGCTCGCCTCGTCGGGATTCGGGACGCGCTCGAACGTCACTTCGGGATCACCCGAGCCGGCGGTGTAGACCGAGATGTTCCCGTACCCAAGGGTGCGACCGGCGACCGACTGTCGGCGCGTCGTGTTCTGGACGCGATCCAGGGAGAGCTGGGTGACGTCCCGCGAGACGACGCCGCGTTTCGCGTAGAGCTGGTCGGTGGTGAGTACGTAGCGCGTGTTCGTCCAGTAGGCGTAAGAGGTCCCGGAACCGACGAGGCCGACGATGGCGAGGCCGACGCCGAGCCAGCCGACGAGGCTGTACCCGGCGTCCCACGCCCAGGCGGCGGCGACGAGGCCGAAGAGGGCGAGCGCCAGCCCGACGACGAACCGCGACCCGAGTTCGACCGGATGTGGTCGACTGGCCCACAGCACCTGCTCGTCGTCGCCGAGATGTAACCAGTCCGTGCTCTCACCCCGAAGGGTCACGTCCCGATGCTTTTCCGGTTTCGATATAGTTAGGCGGCGACTGTCGGGGCGAGCGCGTTCGAGGGTCTCGCTCGTCGAACCGACGCAACCGTCGACGTGGCGGGTAAGCGGTGCGTTCTTCGCTCGCGGCGGGCGTTCGCCCCGGTTCTCACGATGGTGCTCGCCCCCGGTTCTCGCGGGAGGGCGACCGTCGCCCGGCGGGTCGGCCCCGGATCGGCGACCCGAGCGAACTCGCTCAGTCGGCCGTCGCGCTCGCGATTGCCCGCTGGTTCATCCCGCTGCTCGTCTCGGTGTGGTAGTAAATCGCGAGCCCGATGGCGGCGACGACGTTCGAGATGGTCACGGCCCAGAAGACGCCGTGGATGTCCCAGCCGAGGGGGTACGCGAGCGCCACCGCGACCGGCAACCGGACGGCCCAGTACTGGGCCAGCGAGGCGATCATGCTGGTCCGTGTCCGTCGGGCGCCGTTGAATCCGGCCTGGAGGAGGTAGGTCGCGCCGATCGCCCAGTACCCCAGCGCGAGGATGACCAGGTAGTCGGCCGCGAGCGCGATCTCGCCCACCTCGGCTTCGGGCATGACGATCCAGGAGATCGTCTCCGGAACCGCGAGCTGTACCGCCCCGACGACGGAGAGGGCGCCGGCCGCGATCGCGACGCCGGCCCAGGTCGTCCGGCGGGCCCGGTCGGGCCGCTGGGCGCCGAGGTTCTGCCCGACCATGCTCTGGGCGGCCTTCTGGAGCCCCATCGCCGGGACGAATGCGACGCTCGCGACCCGGGCACCGATGGTGTAGGCCGCGATGGCCACCGAGCCACCGACGGCCGCGACGATCCAGATCATCGCGACGCGGGCGAGCTGGCTGACGCCGTGCTGGCCGGCGGTCGGCCAGCCGATGTCGGCGATCTCCCGACAGTCGTCCAGGTCGAAGACGAGAACCTCCCGGGTGAGTTCGAACCCGTTTCGCCCGGCGACGAACATCGACAGGCCGAGGACGAAGCCACAGCCGTAGCCGATGCCGGTCGCGAGGGCGGCCCCGGCGACGCCGAGTTCGGGGAACGGCCCCCAGCCGAAGATGAGGAACGGATCGAGGACGATGTTGACGAAGACGGCGAGGACGTTGATGTAGAGGGCGGCCCGGGCGTCGCCCCAGCCGACGAAGCCACCTTCGACGACGTCGCTCGCGGCGAGGACGGGAAAGAGGAGGGCGTAGACGGCGAGGTACTCGGCCGCGTACTGGGTCGTCACCCCGTCTGCCCCGAAAACGGCCATAAGTTGCCCCGCGAACGCGAACGTAACGAGCCCGGCGACGATCCCGGCTCCCACGCCGAGCAGCGTGCCGTTGACGGTCGCGCGTCGCCCGCCGATCTCGTCTCCGGCACCGACGCGCTGTGAGACGAGCACTTGCGTGCCGACCATCGCACCGATCGCGACGACGCCCAGCAGGGCTACAATCGGGAAGTTGAGGCCGACGGCGGCGACTGCCTCGAGGCTGTGTCGGCCGAGCCAGAGTGTGTCGACTAGCTGCTGGAGTACCTGGACGACGTTCTGGACGAGCAGGGGAGTGGCGAGCACGAGCAGAGTCGCGACGATCGGCCCCTCCGTTATGTCCTCGCGGTCGACGTCGAGCATCCGGTCTGAACCGGAAATTGCCGGAACAAATCATAAACGTTTTCATCTGTTCTGGTTCGATACTCACGTTCACTGCTCACGGCCCGCATCAGTTCCAGTGAAACGGGCCTGCCGTCAAAGAGAACCACCGGGCGCGATCATCACGCTTTTTCCCGTCGGCCCCGAGACTGCGCGTATGAGCCGCGCCCGGAAGCCCGACTGGCTGAAGATGCGCCCGCCGTCGGGACGGGAGTTCGCGGGGATCCGCGAGACGCTTCGCGAGCACGACCTCCACACCGTCTGCGAGGAGGCGAACTGTCCGAATCTCGGGGAGTGTTGGTCCGGGCGGAGCCGCGCTCCGCCGGATGGAGAGGCGGCGGACGCCGCCGACGGCGGCACCGGCTCGGGTGACGGCGGCACGGCGACGTTCATGCTGATGGGCGAGAAGTGTTCTCGCGCGTGTAACTTCTGTGACGTCCAGACCGGCGGCATGGATCCGCTTGATCCGGACGAACCCGAAAACGTCGCCAGCGCGATCGCCGAGATCGGCCTGGATTACGTCGTGCTGACCTCGGTCGACCGCGACGACCTGCCAGACCAGGGGGCGGGCCACTTCGCGGAGACGATCCGCGAGATCAAGGCCCGGCATCCGGGGATCCTCGTCGAGGTCCTGATCCCGGACTTCCAGGGCGAGCCGCGGCTGGTTCGAAAGATCGTCGACGCCGACCCGGACGTCATCGCCCACAACGTCGAGACCGTCGAGCGCCTGCAGTTTCCCGTTCGCGACCGCCGGGCGGGTTACGAGCAGAGCCTGGGCGTCCTCGAACAGGTCGATCGGGAGTCGGACATCTACACGAAGACCTCGATCATGCTGGGTCACGGCGAGTACGACCACGAGGTCTACCAGACGCTCGCGGACTGTCGCGAGCGCGGCGTCGACATCGTCACGCTCGGCCAGTACCTCCAACCCTCCCGGAACCACCTCGACGTCGAGCGGTACGATCACCCGGACAAGTACGAGACCTGGCGACGCGTCGCCGAGGACGAACTCGACTTCCTGTACTGTGCGAGCGGGCCGATGGTGCGTTCGTCGTACAAGGCGGGCGAGCTGTTCGTCGAT
>SLIS01000445.1 GCA_007135505.1 Halovivax sp. | reverse complement strand
ATTGCCCACGTTCCCTTGGAGTCAAAGTGTGCCATCCGACCCCAACAGCTTTTCACCCGTCTTTACGCCGCGGTCGAACAGAATCAGCTTCTCGGGCTGACCGTTTGTGTCGAAATACCAGCCGACGCCGTGGGCCAGACCGTCGCGGTTCTGATGGATGGCGCGGACTGAGCCATTCTGGTGCAGGTACAGACCGAGCCCGTTGCCGTTATGCCATCGGGTCTCAGTGATCAACGATCCGTCGGGCCGATACCATCGGCTGACAAGCAACTCGCCCGCCCGGTAGCGCTCGGACAGCATCAACTGGCCGGTCTCATAGTGATAGTGTGTCCAGCCGGTGCCGCGCGGGACGTTCTGCTCGTCACGATGGAACGTGCCGGCGCCGAAGACGACCGATTCGTCCGGGTATACGAGTGGCTCTTCGAACACGTCCCCGGCTACGATCGGATTGGCTGCCGACCGATCTACGCCCGGCGAGCGCTCGAGAACGGCGGGTTCGAAGTCACGCACCGGGAGCGACGCCGTCGTGGCTACGTCTGGCCGACGGAGATTCTGATCGCTCGTCCCGCGTGAGCGACCACGGCCGGCGCTATCGGCGATGGCGGGTACGATGAACGAGCGAGGCGATCGACGTGGACCAAGCCCGGTTCCCCGAACGTCCTTCACCGAAGACATATAGTCACGCTCGAAGAACGATACTCCCATGGAAGGACCCGTCTTTGCAGCCCTGGCCGGAATGGCCGTCCTCCTCTCGGTCGGCGCCGTCTATATGGTCACCGGCTTGACGCTGAGTCTCGGAACGATCGTCGCGCTGCCGGTGCTCGCCATCGTTTTCTTCGTCGCAACGACAGTATTGGCCTTCTCCGTCGACGTGTTCGGCGGTGGATTCGGGTCCCGGTAGCGGGACCGAACCGCCGTCTCGTGCGGACCGCAGGTCGCGAGGTGATCGTACCGCCCGGCGGCTCAGTCCAAGTGGAAGAGCCGTTGCCGTAACGTGATCCGGTGGGTGCACTCGTGGGAGACGTCCCCGTCGGTGTCGTCGAGGGAGACGGTCACTCGATCGCCCGGCAAAATTCGTCGACCGTGTCCGTGAGTTCGTCGACCCGCTCGCCGTCCAGCTCCGCCGAGTAGCGGACGATGTAAACGTCCTTCTCGTCGGAATGGTGCGCCCTGTCGACTTGCTGGACGCCCTTCCAGATTCCCGTAACCGCTACCGGCCCGTGTTCGACGTGATCGTACGTTTCACCTCGCTCGATCACCAGTTCCGAAGCCGGCCCGGGCCGATTCTCGGACGGAACCATACACGTAAAGGGGTGGGTTCCCGGGGTCTTGGTTCTACTGGTGGATGCAACGAACCTGACCAGTCTACATTGACCGATCAGTGGTTAGGAAAGCGGATTCGGGGGA
Source organism: Halovivax sp. (assembly GCA_007135505.1). The sequence goes on along the minus strand of SLIS01000445.1, from coordinate 4,705 downwards.
AGCTGTGCGTTATCCAACCAGAATCGCTCGACTGCCGCCATCAGTGAAACGTACGCACCGTGGTCCGTCGGTTTCGTGAGGTAGGCGTTTGCCGCCGCATCGTACGACCGGACGACGTCTTCGTCGGCAACCGAACTCGTGAGTACGAGCACGGGGAGCCGTCGGAGCCGTGAGTGGCCCCTGATCGCTTCGAGCAAGTCGCAACCGTCCGTTCCCGGGAGATTCAGATCGACGAGGGCGAGGTCGGGAAGCGAGCGCGATTCGTCCGTAGCCAGCTGTGTCAGCGTTTCTACCGCAGCGTCCCCGGTAGAGACCGTGTGAACAGTCGGTTCGCGATCCGTCTCCGCGAACGCCTCGCGAACGAGTCGACCGTCGGCCGGGTTGTCTTCCACGAGAAGGACCTCAACCGGCTCGGACGGGAGTCGAGATTGCGGTCGGTCGGTCATGAGGGGGCACGGACGTCGCGGGTATTGCCGTCGACAGCGATCACCTCGACGGAGCCGTCCCGGTCCACGTGAACGCGGTGCCCGGCGTAGTCGAAACTGAACCGGCCACACGGGCGCGCAGCGTCCGGTGAGATACCGGTGAACAGCCGGTCCAGAGAGTCAGGGTCGATCGAGTGATACAGGGGTTCCAGTTCGATCGGATCCGTTTCGGTCTCGTCCGCGACAGCCTCGACCACCCGGTGGCTGATCGGTGGGGACTCGTCCTGTCCAGTCGTCATGGTTTCAGGCTGGCCCACCGCTCGTTTTCGGTGCGGTTCCCGCTACGGTGTCCCCGGCCGGTTCGGGGCGGTCCGGTATCGACTCCGGTCGCCTGGTTCGTGAGATGCCAGCCGAGAATCGGTCATCGGTGTTCGTCGTACCACGAGAAGTCATCGGCCGTCCTAACCGGGCGCGTTGTAAAGAACTGCTGTGGTCGCACTACCACCCTTTATACCGGCCGGATCGCCGCGAAGAGCGATCGGGTTTCCCAGTTCACTCTTTATGAACGAGCGTGTTCGCGAGGAGATTTCGTTGTCCGCGGCGCAGGCGGGCGGACGTCGCGTTTCGGGAGAGATCGAGCATCTCGGCGAGTTCCGTGAGGGTATGGTCCCGGGGGACGTTGAAGTACCCCTCGTGATAGGCCGCCTCCAGCGCTTCCTGCTGTTCCTCGGTAACGCCGTATTCGGCCTGTTCCTCCGGATTGTCCGGCCGATACACGCGCTTCGGTTCGAACGAGAAGCCGTGTTCGAGGCAGTAATCGCGGAACGTAGAGAGGGCGTCGTCGTCCGGAAAGAGGATCTTCACCTCCCACCGTTCGCCGTCGTTGCTCACCGCCTCCAGCACCGTCGCTTTCGCATCCGTGACGGCCGTGATGAGATTGGGAACCGACATTTCCCACGTGACGCGGTAGAAGCGCTCTTCTTCTTGCTCTTCTTGACCAGGCTCCGCTTTCTGTTCTTCTAACGTGAGGACCTCCCGAACCGTCTCGTCCTCGCGCAGCGACGCTTCGAAGGTCTCGAAGTCCGTCCCGAACACCCAGAAATAGGGCGTGACCTGCGATTCGCCGCCGACGACCCGCTTGATCTCGATTCGCATGTCCGGCGTCGCCGTCAGGGTCTCCGCCAGAACGAACTCGTCGGCGGGGATTCGAAATTCCGTGAGGACACTCATCTCACGGCCACGTTCGACGGGAACGGCCGTAAAGCGGGGGCCGGCGTGGAACGCACGCCGACTGCGTTCGGGCGACCGCGTCAACGACGACGAACCACCGACTACGAGGCTCGCACCACTATCGAAACGACAAGCGCTTTGGCTTCAGTGATCCAGAATCCCACCATATACGCAACCGATTCTGACATCGAGAGCAGCTGTCAATCACGCCGAACGAGTGCCAGGACAGGGACGAGAGTCGCTCCGACGACGAGTAGCCCGCCGGCGATGGTGACGTAGACGCCGATTCCAGTCGGCCACTGACCGGTGAGCGGAGACGTAATCACCGCGACGAGGATCGTCACGGCGCCGATCGCGCCGAGGATCGGGCCGACGACGGCCCATCGAACGCGGGTGGCGAGACTCGCCAGCACGAGGGCAGTCCCGAGTCCGGCTCCGAGCAGCAGTCGCTTGCCCCACTGACGCTCGAACCCTGACTCCATTCCGAGAACGTAGACACGGGCCTGCGGCTCACCGACCCACGGGAGGAAGACCCCGATCCCGATCAACGCGAAGCCGGCGAGGGTGAGCGCGTGGACGGGCGTAATCCGATTCGGAGTACCGTCGATGGGCAGCGACCACGCTTCACTGCGCATACGAAGGGAACAGTGGGTCGATAAATATACGTTTTGCCGACGGTCCAGTTGCCGGACGGACGTTCAGTCGTCGGTCAATTCGTGTTCCTCGGCTGCGGCGTCCAGCTCGACGTCGGCCTCGACGAACTCCGGGCTCCCACACGGACACCCGTTCGAGATCCCGATCGGGAGAACCGTGCCGTCTGCGTCCACCCGTGCCGCGTACACGGACTCGCAGCGAACACAGAGTGCGACCGTCCGGTTTTCCCCGTCCCCCTGTTCCATCGACAGTGGATGGGCCGGTGGTGGAGATAAACGACGCTGTACAGACCCTATATTGCCGGTACTTCGTTCCCATTGGCTTGACGGTGTGAGTCTCTCTGTCTGCGTCGTCGAGGTATCGCGGCGTGGGACAGCGGGACCGTGGGTGGGTTTATCGGCGTGTGGACCGCCACTGCCGGTATGACTGCGACGATTCGCGTGGCGGACGAAGGCGACGCTGGCGCGATTGTGGACATCTACGCCCCGATCGTCGAGGACACGCACCGATCCTTCGAGACGATAGCGCCCACCGAAGCGGCGATGGCGGGCCGAGTGGCCGAGACGCTGGAGCGCTTCCCGTGGCTGGTCTGTGCGGCCGACGGCGAGGTGGTCGGCTACGCCTACGCGAGTGCGCACAACGACCGTCCGGCCTACCAGTGGGGCGTCGACGTCTCCGTCTACGTCGCCGACGGGTGGCGACGCCGCGGCGTCGCCCGCGGCCTCTACGAGTCGCTGTTCGCGCTCCTCCGGGGACAGGGATTCTACACGGCCTACGCCGTGATCGCGTTACCGAATCCGCCGAGCGTGTCGTTCCACGAAGCACTCGGGTTCGAACGGATTGGGGTCTACGAGCGGGCCGGCTACAAACGGGGAGCGTGGCACGACGTCGGCCACTGGAGCCGCACCCTCCAGCCCCAGGAGACGCCGCCGGACCCGCCGACCCCGTTCGTCGAGTTCCGCGAGAGTGCGGCTTTCGACGAGGCGCTTCACACCGGCGAGTCCAGCATTCGACGCCGAAGCGGCCCCTCGTAGGGCAACGCACCGACCCGAAAGTACCAGCGTCGTTCCACTCGCACGAACGCGGTCGGAGCGGGTCGATCGGCCGGTCGGGGGGTCGATAGGCCGGTCGAAGCCGGGTATAATGTGCCGGTCGGGTGTGAAACCCGCATGGACCACGGTCGATTGAAGCGGTTGCTCGAATTCTTCACGATCGGACTCGTTTTCGGCGTGACGGAGGACATATTAGCCGTCCTGATCGCGACCGACGCGGACCTTTCAGCCGACATCGTCGTCGTGGTGGTGCTGATCGCCATCCCGTTCGCCGTCCTCTCCGAACTCGTCGTCGACCACCCGAAGTTCCTCCACTTCGACCGCCTCTCCATGCTGCTCCGGTCGTGGACCTTCGGCTCGGACGCCACACACGGCCAGCACATGCCCGGCGAGCTCTCGGCGGAGACCGCCCCGTGGACCAATCACCACTACTACTGCAACATCTGCGGCCGCGAATTCGAGACCGGCGCGCTGCTCGGCGAACACCTGGATCGGGTCCACCCCGACGTCCGAATCAACTGGTGGATCCACTCCGTCGGACCGTCGTAGCCGTCTGGCGATCGGTCGAGTCGGCGGTCGTTCACCGGTGAAGCTGGAGTAGCCGGGCGACGGGGACGGCCACGACGAGGGCCGCTCCGACGAGGCAGTCCGGGTCGATCGAATTGCATCCGGTGATCGTTGCCCACACCCCGAATAATTGCCAGCGGATGACGTTATGTGATCAAGTAGCGAAGGAAACGGGCGGGGAGAAGCCATGAAAAAAGCACTCACGGACGGCAGCGTCCGGGAAGACGTCGGTCTACGGTACATCCGGCTATTTTCCGAACCGCGATCTCCTGAAGCGGTGCGAGCGACGATCGACGAGGTGGTCGCTGGCGATCACATCGCCTATGATACGAGTTGGGGTACCCTGCTCGGACGGACCGCGCTTAAAGAGTACGCGGAGATACTCCAGGCAGCGTTTCCCACACTCACATTTCGTATCGACCACGTTGCGAGTTGCGATGGCACAGTGTACTGCCAGTGGAGCGTAGACGAGGGTCACTGGATCCGAAACAGCAATGCTCCCGGGACAGCGCCAGCAGCCGACCACAAAACGATGACCGTTCGATTCACGGACGATCTGATCGTCGAAACGTGGCAACCATGTGACCCCTGGTTGCCGCTCTGGTCGGAACGACCCTGATCCACTTCGCACGTTCGTTCGTCGCAGAATCACGGGCACGATGGGATCGTTCCCGGGAGGATTCGTACGAACTGCATACGGCGCGCTCCGCGCGCCGTTTCACCGAGCGCGAAGCGCTCGGCATTTTTTGGTCCAGATTTTTGTGAGGAGCGGTTCGT
>SLIS01000173.1 GCA_007135505.1 Halovivax sp. | reverse complement strand
CTCGACAACCGACGTCAGGACGGACGCCGCCGTCCGGACCGCGTCGACCCGGACGTACTCCCCGTCGGCGTGTGCGATCGGGCCGTCGGTGTCCGTCAACTCGCCCGGACCGTAGACGACGGTCGGCGCGTGGGAGGCGAAGTACGACGCCTCGGCCGCCGCGCCGAACGGACGGATCGCGCCGGCGCTCTCGGCCGCAAGCGTCCGAACGATCGACGCGGACTGGTCCGTCGCCCAGGCTCCGAACGGCGGCGTCGGACGGTCGGTGAGGGAAACCGAGACGTCGACGGCGGCCGGGACGTGATCACGCAGGTGATCGAGAAACGCCGTCCGGAAGGAATCGGGCGTCTCGGGTGGAACCGGCCGCCGGTCGACCGTGAGACGGGCCGTCGCCGGCACCTGGTTCGTCGCGTCGCCGCCCGCGACGACGGTCGGGGTGAGCGTCGGATCGCCGAGCTGGGGGTGAGTTGGCGTCGCATCAGCCCGGTCGTCGAAGGTTCGAACGGCGGCGAGTACGTCGGTCAGCGCGTCGACGGCGTTCCGGCCGGCCTCCGGGTCGGCGGCGTGGGCGTGCTCGCCGGCGAGTTCGATCGTCCCCTCGAACCGACCGGGCGCGGCCGTACAGACGTCGAGGCCGGTCGGTTCGCCGACGATCACCGAATCGGCCTCGCGTACGGGCGAGGACGGACGAGTGACGAGGGCGTGAGCGCCGGTCGAGTACGTCTCCTCGTCGGGCGTCAGGGCGAGGGTGAGCGTCCCCGCACCGGGATCAGCCCCGAGAAACGCCGCGAGCATCGCGGCCAGCGGGCCCTTCGCGTCGCAGGCGCCACGCCCGTAGAGGCGGTCGCCGTCCTGGCCCCACTCGCACGCGACGTACGGGGAGACCGTATCGAGGTGCGTGTTGAGGACGAGGTGGCGCCGGGTCCGCTCGCCGGCGGCGTTGGGGGAACAATCGCGGGTGGCCGCTCGCCAATCAGCCCCTCGCGACGCGAGCAGATTGCCGGCGTCGTCCACCCTGACGTCGACTCCGCGGTCTTCGAGCGTGGTCCGGACACGAGCGCGCATCGTCGCGACGTTCTCACACGAGGGTGTCGCCACGGCCGTCTCGAGGAAGTCGATCGGGTCGAACGATCCGACGGTGGCGCTCCCGGGGCACTGGTCCATCGGCCTACCGCGCCTCCGGAATCGCGATTTCGGTCGCTGACTCGTAGACGACCGGACCGGCGAGGATCGCCCGGCCGCGGTCGTCGACGTCGACCCGCAGGTCCCCGCCCGGCGGTCTGACCGTCACCGACTCGGCTGCCACGATGCGGCCGGTTTGCTCGGCGGCAACGGCGATCGCGACGGCACCGGTTCCGCAGGACTCGGTCTCGCCCTCGACGCCGCGTTCGTAGGTCCGCTGGCGGAAGACGGGACCCCGATCGTCACCGTCTCCCGAACGGTCCCGGCTCGCGACCGTCACGTTCGTTCCGCGGGGGAAGGCGTCGGCGTGACGAATCGCCGGTCCGAGTCGGTCGAGCGCGACGGCGGAGACGTCGTCGACGAACGCCACGGCGTGGGGGACGCCCGTGTCGACGGCCGTCAACCGAACGTCGGCGTGACCATCGCCGGCGTTCCCACGTCCGGACTCGCAGACGTCGATTCCCAGGTCGTCTACCGGCCGACCGACGACCGGTTCGTCGGCTCGGACGGGAACGGTCTTCGGGACGAACGACGCGCGCCCCATCTCGACGGCAACAGGCGATTCGGATCGACAGTCGGAGTCGGTTTCGGCATCGATGCGCTCGGCTCGTCGGGAGCCGGCCTGCGTGTCGATCATGACGGTGTCCGTACCGGTCCGGGCCATCGCCCACGCGGCGGCACAGCGGGCCCCGTTGCCGCACATCGGCGCCGTTGAGCCGTCCGGCTGGACGAGCGTCATCACCACCCGCGGTGGCCGGTACTCCGGTTCCAGCGCGAGGAACAGGACGCCGTCGACACCGAACCCGTCCGTCCGATCGCAGACGCGCTTTGCGAAGTCCCGTCTGGCGGTTACCGGTTCGTCCGCGTCCACGATAGCGAAGTCGTTCCCAGTTCCGTGGTACCGGTCGACCGAGATCGACTGCCTGTCGGGCGTCGTCGTGCTCATTCGGACACCCCCGTATTCGAGAGGGCATCTTGCACGTCACCATCGCGGACGCCGCCAGGTTCGAGCCGGATCAGGTCGGCGACCGTCTCCCGGCGTCGAGCCAATCGAGTACCGTGGCCGTCCAGGACGATCGACGCTGGCCGCGGCCGGGAATTGTACGTACTCGCCATCTCGTAGCCGTAGGCACCGGCGTTGCCGATCGCGAGGAGGTCGCCACGGTCGATTCGGGGGAGCGACCGGTCCGTACAGAAGACGTCGGCACTCTCACAGACCGGCCCGGTGACGGTCTGGGGGACGCGTTCCCGGTCGATCGCTCCGGGTGCGAGCGGTCGAATCGCGTGGTAGGCGTCGTACATCGCCGGCCGAAGCAGGGTCGTCATGCCCGCGTCGACGCCGACGACCGTCGACGCCGACGTCTCCTTGACGGTGTTCGCCCGGGCCAGCAGGACGCCTGCGTCGGCGACGAGGTAGCGGCCGGGTTCGATCGTCAACCGCGCGTCCACTCCCGCGAGTGCCTCGCGGGTCGCCTCGGCGACCGCCTCGAGGGCGAGCGGCGCATCGTCCTCGCGATAGGGAACGCCGAAGCCACCGCCCACGTCGACGAATTCGAGCGAGCCGACCGCCTCCGCCACGTCGCCCGCGAGGGTCGCCACGCGCGAGACGAACGCGCGGTGGGCCGCGACCCCCTCGTCGTCGAGTACGCCGGAGCCGACGTGGGCGTGGACGCCGACGAAGTCGAAGCCGCGATCGGTCGCGTACTCGGCCGTCTCGACGAGGGAGTCCCCGGGCACGCCGAACGTTGCGTCGCCGCCCGTGCGGACGGCTTCGTGGTGACCCGCGCCGATTCCGGGGTTCGCGCGGACGCAGAGGCGACCGTCGTAGCCGAGCGCGGCCAACCGGTCGATCGTGTCCCGCGCGCCGGCGGTGATCGTCAACTCTGGTTCGTCGACCCACGCGTCGACGACGTACTCGAGGTCGGCCTGCGGGGGATTGACGGCCGTGTAGTGGATTCGATCGCCCGACGCGCCGACTTCCAGCGCGCGCTGGACCTCCCCCGCGGAGGCACACTCGATCGTCGCCCCCGCTGCGAGTAGCGTCTCGAGGACTGCCCCGAGCGCGTTTGCCTTCGCCGCGTAACAGACATCGGCGTCCGGGAACGCGGCCGTCAGCCGCCGGTAGTTCGCTCGGACGCGATCGAGGTCCAGGACGTACAGCGGCGTCCCGTGGGATTCGGCGTGAGAGCGAAGTCGATCTGCGTCCCAGTCGGCGAGCCGGCGAACTGGCTGTTCTCGCGCCGGCGCTTCGTTGCTGGCGGGCTCGCCGCGATGGGATTCGACGGGGGAACCGCCGCGGCGTTGCTCGCTCACGACCGGAGCACCTCCTCACGTTCCGTCGCCTCGAGCGTTCGGTCCTCGAGTGCCGTGGCGACGACCGCCGGCTTGTAGGCCCCGCCCTCGAAGAGGTCGTGCTCGCCGACGGTCGATTCGACGTAACGAGTGAAGGCCCGCCGCTCCGGTGGCAGGCGACCGTAGTGAATTTCCTCGTCGACCAGGTCGTAGACGGGGATTCGGGGCGTGAGTAGCGTGTTCTCGCCGACGACGGTCCCCTCGCCGACGACGAAGCCGGAGGTCACGCGACAGCCCGCCCCGAGGGAGACGCCGTCTTCGATCACGACGGGGGCGTCCTCGACCGGTTCGAGGACGCCGCCGATCAGCGTGTTCGCGCCGAGCTTCACGTTCGCGCCGATCTGTGCACAGGAGCCGACGGTATCACAGGAGTCGACGAGCGTCCCGTCACCGACGTGGGCGCCGATATTGACGAACGTGGGGCTCATCAGGATGCAGTCCGACCCGACGTGAGCCCCGCGGCGGACGACCGTACCGTCCGGCGTGTTGCGACTCCCGCGGTCGCCGTAGGCGCTCGTGTCGGCCAGCGGCAGGACGTCATTGTACGTGACGCCGCCGTACTCGCGGGCGGCCGTCTCGTTGAGGGCGAAGGTGAGCAGAATTCCCCGCTTGACCCACTCGTTGGCCTCCCAGGAGCCGTTCCGGTGTTCGGCGGCCCTGACCTCGCCCGACTCGAGCGCGTTCAGGAAGTCGTCGATCGTCTCGAGATCCGTCCCGGTCGCCGTCGACGCGTCGAGCCGGTCCGCGTCGTACCGGGTCCACAGGTCCCTGATAGCCGATTCGAGGGCGCTCACGCCTCGATCACCTCGGTAAAGTCGTACCGACCGGGATCGCGGTCGGCGATCCAGGCCGCCGCGTCGAGCGCCCCGGCGGCGAACACGCCGCGATCGCCCGCCCGGTGGGTCAGGCGGAGTTCCTCGCCGGCTCCTGCGAGGATCGCCTCGTGTTCGCCCGCGATCGCGCCCGCCCGGATCGAGTGGACGCCGACCTCGTCGGCCGTGCGCGGCGCGTCACCGACGCGACCGTGTACGCGCTCCGTGGCACCTCGTTCCGATTCGACGGTGTCCAGGAGGTCGAGGGCGGTGCCGCTCGGGGCGTCTCGCTTCCCCCCGTGGTGGGTCTCGACGAGTTCGACGTCGTAGCCCGGGAGCGTCCGAACCGCCCGGGCGAGCAGTCCGTCGAGGACGGCGATCCCGCGCGAGAAGTTCGACGCCCGCAGGACCGGTATTCGATCGCTCGCGGCGCGAAGCTCGCGCTCGTGTGATTCGTCGAGGCCGGTCGTCCCGGTAACGAACGCGACGTCGGCGTCGGCACAGGCCGCGGCGTAGGTAGTCGTCGACGCGGAGGCGGTAAAGTCGACGACGACGTGCGGTTCGCGATCGGCGACGAGCCGGTCGAACGCGCCGGCCGCTTCGATCTCGGTGCCGTCGATCGACTCGCGGTCGGAATCCCGGGCGACGGCGAGGACGACGTCGAATTCAGCCCGGTCGCTCGCGGCCGACAGTACCGCCCGCCCCATGCGGCCGGTCGCACCCGTGACGCCGAGCCGGATCGATCGTCGATCGGCGGTCATCGTCGGACCACCGCCTCGGTGCGTGAAAGCGAATCGTACGATTCGAGCACCGACTCGAGTTCTTCGCGGTGGGCCGGGGCGAGACGCGAAAGCGGCGAACGAAGGTGCGGCGGCGCGTCCTCGCGGATCGCCAGGGCCTCCGTGACCGGGATCGGGTTCGTCTCGACGAAGAGCGCCCGAAAGAGCGGTCCGAGTTCGTGGTGGTGCGCGCGAGCTCGCTCGTACTCGCCGGCGAGGGCGGCCTCGACCAGCGCGACGGTGCGTTCGGGTTCGACGTTGGCCACAACGCTGATCGTCCCCGTCCCGCCGACGGCACAGATCGGAAGGGTAAGCGCGTCGTCGCCGGAGAGGACGGCGAAGTCCGCGTCCGCCGTTCGTTCGGCGATCTCGCCGATCGCGTTCAGGTCGCCCTCGGCGGCCTTGTAGCCGGCAATGTTGGGATGGGTCGCCAGCCCGACGACGGTGTCCGGATCGACCGTTCGGCCCGTCCGGGAGGGGACGTTGTAGACGATCTGTGGCAGGTCCACGGCGTCGGCGATCGTCAGGTAGTGCTCGCGCAGGCCGCGCTGTTCCGGCTTGTTGTAGTACGGGGAGATGAGCAGCAGTCCGTCGGCACCCGCGTCGGCGGCCCGCTCCGAGAGGTCCAGGGCCTCGTGGGTGCTGTTCGAGCCGGTTCCCGCGATCACGGGGACGTCGTCGACGGCGTCGACGACCGCCTCGACGACGCGGACGTGTTCGTCGTGGGTGAGCGTGGCGGACTCGCCCGTCGATCCGACGGGAACGAGCCCGGCGACGCCCGCGGCTTCGAGGCGGCGCGCGTCGGCGCGGAGTGTTTGGAAGTCGATGCGTTCGTCGGCGTCGAACGGCGTGCACATCGCCGGAAAGACGCCCGTGAAGTCTACGTCGTGGGTCATCTGGTCGGTTTCGGGTGGGGCGAGCGCCCCGGTGGTCGGGTGACCCGGCGACGCCCGTTACGGTCGGGGGCGTCGCCGGCCCGACCGGGTCG
>SLIS01000358.1 GCA_007135505.1 Halovivax sp. | reverse complement strand
TCGGTCCGAACGGCCTCGGATTGCTCGAACGCGGCGAGACGATCCAGCTGCTCGGCGAGGTGGGCCTGCTCTACTTGCTGTTCGTTGCCGGCCTCGAGATCAACATGAACCAGTTCGTCGCCTACCGGGATCGCTCCGTCGTCTTCGGACTGCTCTCCTTTCTCATCCCGCAGGCGGTCGGAACGGTGGTCGGCATCGTCGCGTTCGACATGAGCGTCGCCGCCGCGTCCCTGTTCGCGGCGATCTTCTCGTCCCACACGCTGCTCGCGTACCCGGTCGTCAACCGACTCGGCATCGTCGACCGCGAGTCGATGACGGCGACGGTCGGCGGGACGATCCTGACGGACACCCTCGCCCTGCTCGTGCTGGCGGTCGTGATCGCGTCGGTCGACGGCGACCTCACCGCGGCGTTCTGGGCGGAGTTGGCGATCGGATTGACGATCTTCTTCGTCGGCGTCTGGCTCGTCGTCCCACGGCTCGGCCGGTGGTTCTTTCGCGTGCACGACGAGGAGCGATACTACGAATTTCTCTTCGTGATGGTCGTGTTGTTCGCCGCGGCGTTCCTCGCGGAACTGGCCGGCGTCGAACACGTCGTCGGCGCCTTCATCGCCGGGCTGGCGCTCAACCGACTCATTCCGAAGACGGGAACGCTGATGAATCGCATCGAGTTCGTCGGAAACGCCCTGTTCATCCCGTTCTTTCTGCTCTCCGTGGGAATGCTCGTCGACGTCGGAGCGGTCGCCGAGGGTCTGGAGACGGTCATCATCGCGGCCTCGCTGATCGTGATGGTTCTCGCCACGAAGTACGGTGCCGCCTGGCTGACGGGCCGTCTGTACGGGTACGCGCGTGAGCACGTCCTCGGAATGTTCGGACTTTCCGTCGGCCAGGCCGCCGCGGCGCTCGCCATCGTCCAGATCGGGTTCGACGCGGGAGTCCCCGGGTTCGACCAGCAACTGATCAACGGCGTCGTGGCGATGATCCTCGTCGTGAGCGTCCTCAGCCCGGTTGTCGTCGAACGAGCGGGGTCGGCAATCGCCCGTTCGATCGAGCGGGAGGCGTACGATCCGGCACGAACCCCACAGCGGATCCTCGTTCCCGTCTCACGCGACTCCCGGTACGCCGAGTCCCTGCTCGACCTGGCGGTCTCGTTACGCGATGACCGAGCCGGGCAGCCGATCCACACGGTCACGGTCGTCCGACCGGATCGGACCGACCGAACCCTGTCCGAGATCGCTTCGCTCGAGGCGAAACAGGCGGAACTCGAATTCTACGCTGCCGGCGCCGACGTCCCGATCGTCGGACACAGACGCCTCACGCAGAACGTCGCCTCGGGGATCGCTTCCGCGGCGATCGAAAATCGGATCTCGACCATCGTGATCGGGTGGGACGGTGCCCGTGCACGAACCCAGCACGTCTTCGGGCACACGATCGATCAGGTCCTCTCGCGAACGACGCAACTGACCGTCGTCGGCCGGATTCGAGAGCCGCTCAACACAACCGAGCGCATCCTGCTCGTTCTTCCGCCGGGGATCGAACACAACGACGGCCTCGACGAGGTCTTTCACACGATGGCGCAGCTGGCGGCGGTGACCGGCGCGTCCGTGGACGCACTCGCGATCGACGGCGACTCCGAGTCCGTAGCGCAGCGCGCGGCGCGCGTCGACCCGAACCTCGCGTCCCGGTTCGTGGCCGTCGACGACTGGCCCGAACTCGAGTCGACGCTCCGGACCGAACTCGCCGACGGCGTGATGCCCGTCTGCGTGAGCGCACGTCGCGACGACTTCGGCTGGCATCCCGCCCTCAGGACGGTACCGAACCGGATTTCGACGATGACGGACGGCAACTTTGCCATCGTCTACCCGGCGACCGAAGCGGCGCCGGACGACCGACAGTTCCTCCAGCTGCAGTGAGCGTCGCCCGGGACGCTCACGCCGAGCAGTTGTTCGGCCCGAGTTCGAGTTCCGTCCGCTCTTCGGGATCCAGTTCGCGAGCGCCGCGGTTGATCTCGATGATCTCCTCGAAGTTCGCCGGCTCCTCGCCCGGATCGGCGAGCCGGTCGACGAACTCGTCCTCGTCCAGCTGGAGGACGTCCATGTCCGTCCGGGCCTCGCGGACGGTCGTTGTGATCGGCTCGCCCGGCGCGCCGACCGCGAACTCGCCGCCCTCGGTCACCGTCACGTGCCCGGGGAGGACCGTGACCGATTCGGGTTCGGCCAGCACCGTCCGGTGGAGCGATTCGTACAGCATCTTCGCGCCCGTTTCGCCCGCGTCCTCGGCAAACTCCAGTTCCGTCCGCCCGACCGAATCGGCGTGGAGCGTGTCGGCGGTCAGGACCGCCACGCCGTCGACGAGCAGGGAGAGCATCTCGCTCGTGTGCCCCGGCGTGTAGAGCGCCTTGCACTCGAGTTCACCCACCTCGATCACCTCGTTGCGACCCAGCCCCTCGTAGTCGACCTCGACGTCGCGTTCCGTCGCGTGCTCGCTCAGATAGTACGACACTCCGAGCTCCGTCGCGAGCCGGCGGCCGCCGGAGACGTGGTCGGCGTGAACGTGCGTGTCGATCACGGCTTGGATCGTCAGGCCGGCCTCGGCCGCGGCCGCCTTGCTCTCGTCGATGTCTTCGGTCGGATCGACGACCACCGCCTCGCCGGTCTCCGCGCAGCCGACGACGTATGAGAGACAGCCCTTCGCCCGGCGCTGGAGCTGGACGACTCGCGCGTCCGCTCCGCTCACGGGCCGTTCCGTCCCGTTCGCCGTTTCGACCCCGCGGTTGGGCTCGTCGACGTCGATCGGGACGTGATCGTAGACGCTACTCCAGGCTTTCATCCCGCCGTCGACAGCGTTGACCTCCCAGTCGACCGTGTCCGTTAGCTGCGTGGCGAGGTTTCCGGAGGACAGCCCCTTTGCGCAGATGGTGACGACCCGCTCGTCGTCCCCGACTAGCTCCGATAGTTCCTCGACCGTTCCGTCGAGTGTTTCCTCCGGATCGAACGGATAGTTGATCGCCCCGTGGATGTGCCAGGACTCGTAGCTCTCCTCGGGCCGGGTGTCGAGCAGGGTAAACTCCTCGTCCTCGTCGAGTAATTCCTTGAGTCGATCCGGTGAGATCGTCGTAACCATGCCTCGACGTACCCCATCGACGGACAAAATTCGATGTCTCCGTCGGGTCCCGTGACTGTTCGAGGCGTTGAGCAATGGGGACGACGGGTGGCGTCGCCTCGGCCACCGCTCGCGGGTCGCTTCGTTTCGTCGATATCGAGTATTTCACCGCGCTCGAACCGTGGTCCCTTCAGTCGCCGCTTCGCCTCGAGAGGGACTTCCTCGCTCCGATCAATCGTCGCTCTCGCCCGCTCCGCGGCTCCCGCCGGTCGCCGCTTCGCCACGAGGATTTCGCTTCGCTCAATCACCGCCCAGCGCACTCTCTCCAACCGACTCGTGGCCCTCGATACGCGCTTGGCCGCCCATGTACGGTCGCAGCGCTTCGGGGACGGTGATCGTCCCGTCCTCGTTCTGGTAGTACTCCATGATGGCGACCATCACGCGCGGCAGGGCGACGCCCGACCCGTTGAGGGTGTGGAGGTACTCCGCCGACTCGTGGCGTTCGGGACGGTACTGGATGCCCGCCCGCCGGGCCTGGAAGTCCTCGAAGTTCGAGACGCTCGAGACCTCGAGCCAGCGGCCGCCCGCTTCGGGACCGTCTTCCATGTCGTCGGCCGGGGCCCAGACCTCGATGTCGTACTTCTTCGCCTGGGTGAATCCGAGATCGCCCGTACACATCTCGAGAATTCGGTAGGGGAGCTCGAGTCGCCGCAGGACTTCCTCGGCCTCGTCGAGGAGCCCCTCGAAGCGCTCGTAACTCTCCTCGGGTCGGACGAAGTTGACGAGCTCGACCTTGTTGAACTGGTGGACCCGGACGTAGCCGCGGGTCTCGGTACCGTGTTCGCCCGCTTCGCGACGGAAGTTCGGCGAGTAGGCGACGTACTTCAGCGGGAGGTCCTCGTCGACGAAGATCTCGTCGCGGTGCATGTTCGTCACCGGCACCTCGGCGGTCGGCAGGAGCCAGAGATCGTCGTCGCCGTAGGGATCGTCGTTGTCCGCACCGAGGCGGTAGGCATCCTCGGTGAACTTCGGGAACTGGCCGGTCCCTCGCATCGAGGCGCTGTTGACCGGGATCGGCGGGAAGATATCGACGTAGCCGCTCTCTCGGTGGACGTCGAGGAAGAACTGGATCAGCGCGTGTTCGAGCCGAGCGCCGTCGCCCTTGAGGAACTGGAAACCCCCGCCGCTCACTTTCGCGCCGCGCTCGAAGTCGATGAGTTCCAGGTCCTCGCCGAGGTCGTAGTGCGGGACGATTTCGTCCGGCAACTCGCGCAGGTCGTCGAAGCCCTCGCGTCGGCGCTCGACGTTCTCCGTTTCGTCGGCCCCGACGGGCACCTCGTCGGCGGGGATCTGTGGCAGGTTGAGCAACCCTTCCTCTAACTCCGTCTCGAGGACGTCGGCGCGGGCCTCGACGTCCTCGAGTTCGGCCTTTATCTCGTTCGACCGTTCGATCGCTTCGTCGGCCGCCGCGTCGTCGCCCTCGCGTTTGAGCTCGCCGATCCGCTGGCTCACCTGGTTTCGCTCGTGGCGGAGGTCGTCGCCGCGGGCTTTGAGCTCGCGCCACTCCTCGTCGACGGCGAGCAGCCGGTCGAGGTCGAAATCGACGCCCTTGTGTTCGAGGGCGGTTCGTACGTCGTCCGGATTCTCGCGCACGTAGGTCCGATCGAGCATTCGTTGACTGGGGGTTCCGCACGGCCGGCCTAAATCGTATCGGAACGAGGGGCGAATCCGACCGGAGCGAGCCATCGGCTCGAGTCGAATCGTTATTGGGCCGGCTCAGCCTTTCCCCTCGCATGGACGACGCAGTGCTCATCGACTTGCTCGCCGGGAACGAAGCGCACGCCGAATCGCTCTCGGATGATTCGTTCGAGCCGATCCGATCCGGCCAGCGACCCAGCGTGGTCTCGATGTGTTGTTCCGACTCCAGAGTGTCACAGGAGGGGATGTGGAACGTCGATCGACCGGGCGAACTCTTCACGCCGAGCACCATCGGCAACCAGGTGTGGGACGTCGACGGCGACGAGCGCTTCGTCGACGGAAGCGTCCTCTACCCGATTCATCACTGCGGGACGGAGGCAATCGCCGTGGTCGGTCACACCGGCTGTGGGGCCGTCTCCGCGGCGTACGACGTCGCCCGCGGCGATCCTGCCCCGGGCCCCACCGGGGTGGCGAAGTGGATCGAACGCCTCGTCCCGGTGATCGAGTCGGGACTCGCCGACGACCGAATCGACGCCGAACCGGACGGGACGCCACGGGGCGTCGACGCGGAGACGGTCAGGAACCAGCTGGTCGAGTACAACGTCGACGCGCAGGTAACGTTCCTCCGCGAGGCCGCCGACGTGCCCGATCACGTCTCCATCTACGGCTTCGTCTACGACTTCCACGGCGCTTACGGCAACGAATCCGGGCGAACGTATCTGGTGAATCTAGATGGACGAACCGAGCCGGACGCGATCCGCGAGACGCTTCCGTCGACGTTCCAGGCGGCCGTCTGCAGTCTGCTGTAGTCGTCTCCCGTCAGCTGTCGTTCGACACCACCCGTCTCGTCACTGTTTTCTCTGTTCCACTCGTACCGCCCGCTGCGTAATGGATCTCCCTCTCGAGTCCGACCGGGCGTTCTACTACGCGGTCGGGCTGTTCACCGTCGCTATCTTTCTCGTCGGCCTGGCCGTCCTCGCTCTGACGAGCCCCGATGGGGTGGGAACTCGTGAACTCGCCGGCTTCGTCGTCGGGTTTGGACTCTTCATGATTTCGTACGTCGTTGCGATGTCCGTCTACCGGCTGGTGCCGGCGTAGGTGTGGGTGTCCCTCGTTCTGCCGCGAAACCGGGGAAATCCCCTCGAGCGACCTTCTGTGTGGCAATTCGGACCGCTGAACGAAGTCGCAAAGGTTATCAGTGGTCCGGCCTTCCGTTCAAAAGCAATGGCGAAAGGAACCGTTGATTTCTTCAACGACACTGGCGGCTACGGATTCATCGAGACTGAGGACGCGGACGACGACGTGTTCTTCCACATGGAAGACATCG
>SLIS01000473.1 GCA_007135505.1 Halovivax sp. | reverse complement strand
GTGGGGGGCAGCGGCCGCGACGACGGGCGGCTACGGCGCGATGGCCGCCCTGCACGTTCGCGCCGCGCGAACGATCGGCTTCGATCCGCTGGCCGACATTCGACTCGGGCCCACCGTCACGACGGTCGCCCTCGCTGCGCCCGTTATATTCGCACTGGGATACGCCCTGGAGGGCCTCGTTGCACTCCTCGTCGTGCCGCCGATCGGCTTTCTGGTCTACGCGGCGGTCGCTCTCAAGACCGGGGCGATCGATGCGGCCGAAGTCGCTGCGGCCGTCGACGGACTGCCGGGGCCGGTCTCGCGGGTCGTCGCCTGGTTCTGAACGACCGGCTCGTGGACGGAACGGGGTTCGAGGAGTCACGTTGAGGGTGTTCGGGTTGCCTCTTCGAGCGTGTTAGGAGCCTCCTCGAGAGTGCTACCACACCGACGATCGCCGGTAAGGGTCCCTTTCTCCGAACCGACCACGAACGCTTTTCTCCGGGAGTGAGGTCACTACGGGTATGACTGCCGACGAGCGAGGATCGACGTCGATCCTCGAGACGTCAGCATTCGCCCTCCTCGTGGTCTTCGCGTTCGTCGCGCCCTGGCGACACGCGATCCAGGTGGTCCCCGGCGTCACGATCGGGCCGCCCATTGTGGGCTTGCTTACGGTCGTCTGGGTGCTCGCAGTCCTCGTACGGGGCCGGGTTCGACGACCACACGCGTTTCACCTGGCCTTCGGACTATTCACCGTGTTCGCCGCGGCGAGCTTCCGTTGGACGGTCGATTCGTCCTTGACGGCCGGGCGAGTCTGGATCCTGGTCTACGTGTTCGTCCTGCTCGTCGTCGCCTGGGATCTCCTCGATAGCCGCGATCGCATCGCGATCGTCGCGCAGGCGCTCGTCATCGGGGTGTTTCTCGTGGGTCTCGTCGGCATCTGGGAGCTGATCCAGCAGGGGGAGATGATTCGGCAGGAGCCGATCGGTCACGGCGTCAACGCGAACGAATTGGCGCGGTGGGTCGTTCTCGCCGCCCCGCTCGCGGCCGGCCTCCTCACGTCATCTGAGCGCTTCGCCGGAACCGCGTTCGGCTACGTCAACGTCGCCTACCTGGTCGCGCTCCCGTTCATGGTGATGGCGACGGGCTCGCGGCAGGGACTGGTCGCGCTCGGGGCGCTGATCCTCCTCGGGTTCGTCGCCGTTCTCCACCGGTGGCGCAGTATATCCCTGGCCGGTCGCCACGTCGTGGCGAGCGTCGTGGTCCTCGGCGGATTCGTTCTGGCGATGCGGGCCGTCGGCACGCTCGACGGGTTTCTCGATCGACTGCCCCACCTGACGAGACGGCTCGACACGCTGGGGGGTCGAACACCCATTTGGGCCGAGGGCGTCGCTTCCATTCGGGAACACCCGCTCCGAGGAGTGGGCGCCGGCACCTATCGGACGCTCACCCCGCCGGGGATGCTAGGGGATCCTCACAACACGTTCGTCGGCGTCGCGGCCGAGCTGGGCCTCGTCGGCCTCGCCGTCTTCCTGGTCGTCGTCACGATCCCGGTCTGGGTCGCGATTCGCGGCGACGGGCCGTCGTACGTTTCGGCCGGAATTCTACTCGCGTTCGGACTGTTCTCCATCGTCGCGATGCTCTACAACGACCCGCTCAACTGGTTGCTTCTCCTGCTGGTACTCGCCTGGCACTCGCTTCCCGCGACCCACGCTCGTTCCGGGAACGAGCGCCTCTCAACCCGTAACCGACCTCGGGAGGCCGACCGCGTCGAGCCGGTTCCCGATTGAGCCGACAACCTCCCGCTCGACCACGTACGCTCCTCGACCGATCAGCCGTCGCTCCCGGCCGGAAACGACAGGTCGGCGAGCTGGTCGCCGGTGAGGAACCGATCCGCGTTCGATCGAACCAGGTGCACGTCCGGCGTCGCCGGGCCGGGACGCTCGACCGACTCGCCGAGGGCGTCGCGGACGAGGAGATCGAGTTCGTCGACGCCTGCCCTGGCTGTCAGACACGCCGTCGAGGAGAACCGCGGGTTGATCTCGACGATTTGTGCTTCACCGGTCTCGTGGTCGACGATCTGCTGGACGTTGACCGGGCCGTGTGGCGCCAGGGTCTCGTGGAGGCGGCGGCAGGTCTCCGTGACGGTCTCGTCGTGCCTGGTAACGCCCCAGTCCGTGTTACCAGCCTTCTCGATGACCTCCTTCGGAACGATCGCGAGTCGCTCGTCCGCGCTCGTCACCACGACGCTGGTGGTAAACTCGGTCCCCTCGACTACCTCCTGGACCACGACGTCGCCCGGATCGTAGGGATAGCGATCGAAGTACGCGGCCAGTTCGGCCACCGAGTCGACGCGTTCGACGCCCGTGCTCCCGTGTCCGAGTCGCGGTTTGACGACGGCCGGGAACTCGACTGTCGGCGATTCGAGGTCGCACTCGTCGTCGGGACAGCTCGAGTTCGGCGCCGGGAGCGGCGACTCGGCGACCCACTCGGCGAACCGGCGCTTGTCGAGCGTCCGATCGATCGCCTGCTCCGTGGGACAGACGAACGGAACCGACGACTGGACGGCCGCTCGAAGCGCCGACAGACGGGCAAGTTCCTCGTCGACCAGTGGGACGACGACGTCGACGCCGTGACGCTCGACGACGCCGGCCATCGCGGCCGGCCACTCGTCCGCGTCGGCCGGCGGCACGGTCTCCCCGCGCTCGACCCACAGGAACCCGCGTGCTCGCGGGTCCATGTCGACACCGACGGGCTCGTGAGCGGTGTTCGCTGCGAACCAGCGGGCGGTCGACGCACCACCGACGCCGCCCACGCCGGTCACGAGAATGCTGGCCATGACTGTGCCCGACCACGAGCGCAGTCATTAACGTGTGGACCGCTCACGCGAGTTGAGTCGGTCACCGTGAGAGGATCGCCGTGAGAGGATCGCCGCGAGAGACGCACCGATCACCGTTGGGCTGCACACCGCTCGTCGTACTCCTCGGGACGCCACTCACACTCGTCTATCGCCCTTGCAATTATCGTCTCGGCCGTCGTCGCTAGCCCTATCCATGATCCGGGCGGTGGGGTTCGACCTCGACGGGACGCTCTTCGACGATCGTCAGTACGTCCGTCAGGGACTCGACGCAGCGGCTGCCGAACTGGCCCACCGAGAGGGCGTCGACCTCCGCGAAGCGTTTCACGCCGCCTACTTCGATCGGGACGTCCGCGACCGAACGTTCGACGTCGTCCTCGCCGAATACGGGATCGACACCGACCTCGTTCCCGCCCTCGTCGAGGCCTATCACGGGGCCGAGGGGCCGCTTTCTCCCGATCCGGACGCCGAAACCGTCCTTTCGACGCTCGGAGAGGAGTACCGACTCGGCGTGTTGACGGGCGGCCGGAACGGCCGCTCGAAACTAGAGCGCCTCGGCCTCGCCGCGTCCGTCGACGCGGTGCTCGTGACGCCGGAATTGGGCTGCTCGAAGCGCGACGTCGAGGCGTTCGAACGCCTCTTCGAGGCGCTCGAGACGGCGCCCGAAGAGGCCGTTTACGTGGGCGATCGTCCCGACCTCGACGTCGCCCGGCCGAACGAACTCGGTGCGTGGACGGTTCAGGTTCGTGACTCGAACTGGCCGAATCGACCGTCGACCCCGGCGGCCGAACCGGACGTGACGATCGACTCGATCGCCGACCTTCCCTCGGCCATCGAGTCGATCGAGCGGACCGAATCGCCGCCGTGAACGGACGGATTCCGGCGACGGGTAACTGACCCATACGCGGTCGGAACGACCGACCGACTTTACGGTCGGGCGTGGCTTTTCGATTTCGCTGTATGCACGTGGTCGCGATCGGCGCACACCCGGACGACATCGAGATCGGCGTAGGCGGGACGATCGCTCGTCACCGGACGCGCGGCCACGACGTGACCTTCCTGATCGCGACGGACGGCACGGCCGGCTGTGAGCGGGGCGACGAGGCCCGCCGCGAGGAGGCGGTGGCGGCGGCCCGGACGCTGGACGTCGACGACGTCACGTTCCTCGACTTTCCGGACACCGAGCTCGCGGACGACGGCCCGGTCGTCGCCGCCATCGAGTCCCACGTCGACGGGCTCGATCCCGATCGCGTCTACGTTCACGCCGCCGCGGATACCCATCAGGACCACCGCAACTGCGCGAGCGCGGCGCTCTCGGCGACGCGACGCTACGACGGCGTTTACGCCTACGAGACGTACTCGACGCGCCCGACGTTCGCGCCTCGACACTTCGTCCGGCTCGACGAACGAGACGTCGAGGCCAAACTCGACTCGATTCGCGTCCACGAGAGTCAGACCGGGAAGACGTACATGGACGAGGAGACGATCCGCGGGCTCGCCCGGTTCCGGGGTAATCAGGCGAACAGCACCTACGCCGAGGCGTTCGAGGTCGTCCGCTCGGTCGATCGGTCCGTCTGACTGAGGTTCCTGGCAACGCCGGCGTCTCGGACGATCGGTGCGGATCGACTCGACCCGCCGTTCATCGGTGGACAGTGATAAACGGGACCGCTATTTTCGATCCCGACCGCTACTCGGTCGTTGCCTCGGCCCACGCGAAGGCCATGAGGCCGATGGCGAAGAACAGCTGACGGTTCCCCTGGAGGTCGAACGAAAAGCTCGCGTTGACGAACATGAAGACGAATAGCGCCACGAGCGCCGTGTGGAGCGCGTCACCGGTGGTGAATCTGACGTAGACCAACATCGCGAACGCCGGCAGGATGAGGAGTGCGAACAGGCCGATCCCGACGAGTCCGAGTTCCGTCAGGATCTCGGCGACGACGTTGTGTGGGTACACGTGACCGACGGCGGACATCGCCTCGTAACTGCCGAGTCCGTGCCCGCGAATCGGTTCTTCTTGCCAGAATTCGTAGGCCTCGACGATCATCGCCTGGCGCGTGTCGGTATTCCGGGCGCCGTCCGCCCCCTGCAGTCGTCGGATCGTCCACGGCACCCCACCGAGACGCTGCGTTGCCGCGAATACGGCGCCCGCGACCGCGGCGGTAGCGACGCTCGCGAAGACGACGCGACGACCGCTTACTTGCCGGTGGAACGGCAGGGCGACCAACTCGATGACGACGAACACACCGAGCGCGGCCGCGCAAGCCACGAACGGTCCACGAGCGCCGGTCGTCAGCAGTCCGACCAGCAAGATAGCGAGCAACGCCCCGGCCAGCACTCGTAGCGAGTAGCGCCTGTGAGCGAACAGGACGTACGCGAGCAGCGGGGCGGCAAATCCGATCGCGCGACCGAGACTGAGATACGTCGTCGCACCGGTGGTCACGAACGGAAACTCCTCCAGCACGTACGTCGCATACAGCGCCTCGGCCGTGAGCCAGGCGCCGACGAGGCCCATCACGATTCCGAACGCCACGACACGTCGTCGCGACTGGGCCAGTGCGAGACCAAAGACGAGCAACAGCGTGTTGAACGCCGCTATTCGAGTGAGCTTCGACGTGGCGTACTCGTCGGTGCCGACCGTCCACTCCAGGCTGAGGGCGGCCCAGCCGACGAACAGGAGCCAGACGCCGAGGACGAACAGCGACAGCGGCGGTATTCGCCGGTCGAGCAGGAAGATCCCGAGGGCACAGACAGCCGCGGCCGCGATCGTCAGATAATATAGGTTCCACGGCGCGAACGCCTCGACGGGCTGTAATCGCTCGGCGCCCTGATAGACCGCGGGGAACAGCGAGAACACGACCAGCACCTCGAACAGGGGAACCGCCCGGAGCAGACTCCAGAAGCCGGACAGTCCCTCCCGCGATCGAGTTCGGTTCGTGTTCATGGACGTCCTCGTTCGAATCCGTCGAGCGATCGGCGGACCGGTCGTCGAGTTCGCCGGGGGATCGCGCGACCGACGGATAGCCGGTTGGGGATTCCACCGTACTTCCACGAGCGGGCGGTAAACCCTTCTTCCAGTTTCGATCGGTAGTGAGCGGATACCGGTGGTCGCCGGGACCGCCGGACCGTTCGCCGCGTCGCTACTGCAATGCCCGTTTCACCGCTCGAATCGGCACGTACGATCCGAGTCGGTACAGCGGGACGTACGTCAGGCGACCGCCGGCGACCGCGCCGAGGTAACACGCGAAGATGAGCGCTCGCGGATACCGTCGCATCGCCGCGAGGAAGTGCCCGCGGGCC
>SLIS01000353.1 GCA_007135505.1 Halovivax sp. | reverse complement strand
GTTCGGGTTCGACGGCGCCGCCGTGGTGGCCGCCACCGCGACGATGCTGGCTGCAGCGACGGTCCTCGCCTGGGGCCTGTTCGACGTCGTCGCCGTCTCCGAACCGCTACTCGCGCTCGTCGTCGGCCACGCCGGCGGTATCGTCTGGCTCGTTCACAGCCGAGTCTGGAAGACGGCCAAGCCGGGCCGCATCGACACCGTGATGATCGCCGCACTCTCGTACATCCTCTGGTTCGGCCTGCTGGCACTCTACGCCGTCCGTTAGGCGAGGGCACGATCGAGGAGTCAGTGCGAGCGTGTTCGCGCACTATCCGATCATTCGCGCCACCGCCACAACAGTCGCTCCCGAACCACCAGCAAACACGGTAACACAGTCAGGCACGCGAGGAAGGCGAAGGCGATCGCGAGGCCGGTGACGAGTCCGAACCGTTGCAGTGGCGGGGACAGCGCGAGGGCGAGCACGCCGAACCCGGCGGCCGTCGTCGCCGCGCTCCCGGCCAGCGCCCCACCGGTTCCCGTCACGGTCGCCGTGAGTGCCGCATCGAGGGATTCTCCGTTCGGCTCACGGCTCCCTTCGGTCGCCGTTCGGGTATCCGGAGTTCCGCGGGAACCGCGCTCCCTCTCGGCCACGAATCGTTCCCCAACGTGGATGCTATAGTCGACACCGAGCCCGATCGCGAGGCTCGTGATGACGGCCGTCTCGCTGTTGAACGGGATGTCGAGCAGCGCCATCGTGCCGAGCAACCAGGCCAGCGCAGCCACCACCGGCGCGAGCGTGATCGCTCCCAGGGAGAGCGCCCGGTGACGGATCCAGTAGAGGACGGTGAGGAAGCAGAGGATAACGACGACCGTGACGGCGAAGGCCTGGACGAGCGTCTCGAGCAGCGCGTCCTGAATGACGGCGGTCTGGACGGGGCCGCCGGTCGGGACCGCAGTGACGTCGCCGGCCGCCGCGACCGCCGCGAGTTCGTTCACGTCGTCCGCCACCGCCTGGGCGCTCGCGTCGCCGCGGACGCTCACCGTGAGACGGACGGATTCGTACGTGCCGTCGTCGGCTCGCTCGATGACCGTCCCAGCGCGGTCCGCATCGGCCTCGTACAGGACGTCGTAGAGGCCCGCGATATCGTCGTTCGGCACGCCGTCGCCCGTCGTGTCGCGATCGTCGAGCGCCTGCTGGACCTCGTCGTCCTGGGCGGCAACGGCACGGGCCACGGAAAGGGGCCCATCGAGAGCGAGCGCGCCCTCGGCGTCGGTGTCGACGGTCCCCCACGCGGTCGGCGCCTGGTCGTCTCCCTCGAGTCGCGTCTCTTCGATCGACGCGAGCAGCGCCGGATCCGTCACGTCGCCACGTATCAGTATCTCGGCCTGTGAGCCCGCACCGCGGTCCTGAAAGGTCGCCGCGAGGTACTCGGCGTCGTCGGCGATGGTGTAGGTATCCGGGGCCAGCGGGCCGGGCATGGCCTTGGCCCACTCCGGGGCATCTTCGGGGAGAAAGTCGGCCTCGTTGAACTCCGTGTCGATCGTAGTCGCCCCGTAGACGCCCGCAGTCGAGAGCAAGAGGGCGACGACCACGACGCCGAGTGGCGCCCGGCGGGCGAGCGCGACCCCGCCCGAGAGAATTCGATTGACCGGGCCCGGCGTGACGCCGAAGGGTCGCTTCGCCCGATCGCGGTCGAAGCGATTCTCGAGGAGCACGTCGACCTCGACCTTCAACGCCGGTATCAGGATCCCAAACGCGACGAACGTCGCGAAGATGCCGCCTGCAGACAGGATCGCGAAGTCCTGGATGGCCGGCAGCGGACTCACCACGTTCGAGAGGAACCCGACGCCGGTCGAGACGGTCGCCGCGGCGAGCGCGAGGACGACGCCGCCCAGTCCCAGGGCCATCCCCGGTCGAACGCCGATTCGGTTCCCGTCTACCGCGTTCGAGGTGCCGGCACGGGCCTCTCGATACCGCATCACGACGTGTAACGAGTAGTCGATCGAGAGACCGATCAGCAGGAACGGAACGGCGATGAGCAACTGACTCATCGGAATCTCGAGCCAACCCATCAGCCCCACGAGCCAGCCCATCACGACGGCGATGCCGATCAGTCCGAGCAGGACGTCTACGACGTCGCGGTAGGTGATCGCCAGAACCGAGAGGACGAGGACGAGCGCGACCGGCGTGATGATCGCGAAGCTGTCGCCGACGGCGCTGGCCGAGGCCGCGTCGGTAATCCCCTGCCCGAAGACGAAGCCGTCGTCGAATCGATCGTCGAACAGCGTTTCGAGTTCGACCTGGGCGTCGTAGGCAGCCTGCGGGTCGTCTCCCTCCCCCGAGTCGTCGACCTGGAACAGGAACGTCAACCGTGCCTCGGCTTCGGTGCTGCCGGGTTCGTAGTCGGTCGGCAAGAAGGCGGTCGGTTCCTCGACGGCTCCGACGTGGTCGGCCCCGCCGTCGCTCACGAGGCTGTCGGTTTCCGCGTCGCTATCTGGTTCCAACACGTCGGCGACGAGGTCCTCGACCTCGGCGGCCGAGCGGGACTCGAGTGCCGCGATCTGCTCGTCGAGCGACGGTCGACTGGCGTCGAAGGCCGCGTCGTCGGACTGGCCGATCGACTCGCCTCCCTGTTCCTCGCTCGCCTCGGCCGCACGATCCTCGAACACGGCGGCCGTCGCCACGACGTTCTCGATCCCCTGGAAGTCCTCCTCGGCGAGCGTCTCGTCGATCGACGCCGTTTCCCTCGCATCGGCCTGCACGTAGAGTCCGTCGAGCAGGGACTCCCTGGTGAGGACGTCGCCGCCCTCGTCGCGGACGACGATCTGCGTGAGCAGTCGGTCGTCCGTCTCGTAGCGCTCGTCGATGTAGTCCCCAGCCTCGGTCTCCGGGGCATCGACCTC
Source organism: Halovivax sp. (assembly GCA_007135505.1). Next base: position 3,302 of record SLIS01000353.1, on the reverse strand, counting down.
GAATTCGCCGATCCCGGCGTCTTCGGTCTCGCCGACGGCAGCGCCGGCTGCGACCAGCATCGTGAGGACGAGGACGACGAGAACGATCGACCGGTTGTGATCGACGAGCCAGTCGGCGTACCGATCCGACCAGGTGCCAGTCACGCGATTCCGCCCCGGTTGTCGGAGACGCGAGCAGCGTCGATCGGTCGAAGACGGTCTACGGCCTCGTCGGTTCCATCGCCCGGTGCGCCGCTTCGCGACGCCTCGAGCCAACGCCACCACGTCATCGTTCGATCGTTCGACCGGCTGACCAATAGACGTTCGGCTCGGTGACGGACGTTCCGTTCGTGACCGACGATTCTCACCCGGCTCGTACTCCCCCGAAACTCGTTCTGTCCCGTTTCGCCCTATTCTGCTTCGCTCTATTCTCCTCCGGGCGCAATCTGTTACGCTCTATCCCCCTCGGCTCGCACGCTGCTTCGCTCTATCCTGCTCCGGGCGTATCGTTTTCGCGTCGAGACCGAGAACTCACCGCAAACGCTAAACCGGCGGGGATGCCAACGATACGTATGCCTCGCTCCGTCAGGACCCGCTGCGGTCCGGAGTTCGGCGCCGTTTTCGTAGGGGCCCCGTAGCCCCGCATCTACTTCGAATTCGACGGATGTATTGACCCCGGCAGGAATTGACGAGCAACGACCAGTCTCAGCAATGACGACCGGACGACCACGACCGCGACGATCGACGCATCGACGACGCCCGATCCGGGCGGTGAGAGCATGAGTGGCGACGCACTCGAGACGCCGCGCGAGGACGAGGATCGCACGCCGTCGATCGACGGCGCGTACGAGCCAGAGACCATCGAGTCGTACTGGCAACGCCGCTGGGTGGCGGAAAAGACCTACGCGTACGAGGGCGAACCCGGCCAGGATCCGAACACGGTCTACTCGATCGACACGCCGCCGCCGACGGTCTCGGGCAGCCTCCACATGGGCCACCTCTACGGGCACACGCTCCAGGACTTCGCGGCCCGGTACCAGCGGATGGCCGACGGCGACGTGCTCTTTCCGTTCGGCTACGACGACAACGGGATCGCGAGCGAGCGACTCACCGAGGAAGAACTCGACATCCGCCACCAGGACTACGAACGCACGAAGTTCCAGGAGCTGTGTCGCGAGGTCTGTTCGGAGTACGAGGCCGAGTTTACGGCCAAGATGCAGGGGCTCGGCTGCTCGATCGACTGGGACAACACCTACAAGACGATCGAGCCCCGCGTCCAGCGGATCTCCCAGCTGTCCTTCCTCGACCTCTACGAGAAGGGCCGCGAGTACCGCAAGAAGGCGCCAGCGATCTGGTGTCCCGAGTGCGAGACCGCCATCTCGCAGGTCGAGACCGAAGACGACGAGCGCGATTCCCACTTCAACGACATCGCGTTCGAGGTGGCATCCGACGGGACCGACCGAGCGGAGTTCGTCATCTCCACGACGCGACCGGAGCTGATCCCGGCCTGCGTCGCGGTCTTCGTCCACCCCGACGACGAGGAAAACGCCGATCTGGTCGGCGAGACCGCCCGCATCCCGCTGTTCGGCCACGAGGTGCCGATCATCGAGGACGAGCGCGTCGACATGGAGAAGGGAAGCGGGATCGTCATGTGCTGTACCTTCGGCGACCAGACGGACATCGAGTGGTACCAGGCCCACGATCTGCCACTTCGCGTGGCGATCGACGAGTCCGCCACGATGACCGACCTCGCCGGCCCCTACGAAGGGCTCTCGACCGAAGAAGCCCGGGAGTCGATCGTCGAGGACTTAGACGACGAGGACTACCTCCGCGATCGCTGGGAGATCACCCACGCCGTCGGCGTCCACGAACGCTGTGACACGCCCGTCGAGTTCCGCGTCTCCAAGCAGTGGTACGGCGAAACCTTAGACCACAAGGAGGAGTACCTCGAGGCCGGCCGGGAGATGGAGTGGTACCCGGAGAAGATGTTCACGCGGTACAAACACTGGATCGAGGGACTGGAGTGGGACTGGCTCATCTCCCGCCAGCGCGACTCGGGCATCCCGTTCCCGGTCTGGTACTGCGGGGACTGTGACGAGCCCGTGATGGCCGACCGCGCCGACCTGCCGGTCGATCCCCTCTCGGACGAGCCACCGGTCGAGGCCTGTCCCGAGTGCGGTCACGACGCGTTCGAACCCGAGGACGACGTGTTCGACACCTGGGCGACCTCGTCGCTGACGCCGCTGATCAACGCCGGCTGGGACTGGGACGCTGAGGCCGAGGCGTTCAGAATGGACAATCCCGAGCTCTACCCGTTCGACCTGCGGCCCCAGGGCCACGATATCATCTCGTTCTGGCTGTTCCACACGGTCATCAAGTGCTACGAGCACACCGGCGAGGTGCCCTTCGACGCGACGCTGATCAACGGCCACGTCCTGGACGAGAACCGCGAGAAGATGTCGAAGTCCCGGGGCAACATCGTCGCCCCCGAGGACGTCGTCGCCGAGTATCCGGTCGACGCGATCCGCTTCTGGGCGGCCAGTGCGGCCGTCGGCGACGACTTCGCGTACCAGGAGCAGGACATCCGAGCCGGCGAGAAGCTCCTGCGAAAGCTCTGGAACGCCTCGAAGCTCGTCGCCAGCCTCGCACCCACCGAACCGGACGAGCCCGATGCGCTGGCGCCGATCGATCGGTGGCTACTCGCCGAACTCGACGACGCCGTCGAGGATCTGACCGCCCACTTCGAGGCCTACGAGTTCGCCAAGGCGCGCGACCGCCTGCGGACGTTCTTCTGGAACACGTTCTGTGACGACTACCTCGAAATCGCGAAGGAGCGAGCCGACGAGCCGTCCACGCAGTATACGCTTCGAACGGCCCACCGGACGTTCCTCGAGCTGTGGGCGCCGTTCCTGCCACACGTCACCGAGGAGATCTGGCAGGCTCAGTACGCCCCGGCCGGAAGCGAGTCGGACGCCGGGGCCACCCTCGACGGGACGAGCGTTCACCGCCGCGACTGGCCCGCGCCACAGGGGTACGAGGCCGACCTCGAGGCCGGCGAGACGGCGATGGCAGTCATCTCCGCCCTCCGGCGGTACAAGAGCGAGAACCAGCTCCCGCTCAACGCCGAACTCGAATCCGTCTCGGTCTACGGACCGATCGAGGGCTTCGAGGACGCGATCCGTAACGTCATGCACGTCGAGGAGCTCACGGTGCTGGCCGCGGAGCCGGAGATCTCGACCGAAATCGCCTCGATCGACCTCGACTACGCGACCCTCGGCCCCGAGTACGGCGCGGCGGTCGGCGACATCGACGCGGCCATCGAG
>SLIS01000338.1 GCA_007135505.1 Halovivax sp. | reverse complement strand
CGGAATCAACGCGTTTCTGAACATGTGCTTCCAGACGATCACGCGACTGCTCAGTCCCTTCGCCTTCGCCGTCTCGATGTAGTTCGAGTTGATCGTTTCGAGTACGGCCGTCCGACCGATCCGGAGCTCGGCCGCCATCGATGCGGAGCCGAGCACGATTGCGGGCGGGAGGATCAGTTTGATGTCGACCGCGAGGGCGCCCCAGTCGATGAACGCACCCTCGGTCATGAACCAGTTCAGATTCGGTGTTCCCGTGATGCTCTGTCCCGCCTCGTAGAAGTTCGGCCCGAACGCGTACCAGTCGAAGCCGAACCAGCCGCCACCCTGGGTGTTTCTGAGGACGGCGAGCAGCATGACACAGAGCCAGAAGTTCGGCATCGCCTGCCAGAGGATGCCGCTCACTGACGCCGTGTAATCGCCCCAGGTGTTCGGGTTGAGCCCCGCGTAGAAGCCGAGCGGGAGGCCGATAAACAGCGGTAGCATGATCGCCCAGAATCCGAGCCAGATCGTCGGCGGTGCCGTGTCACGGATCACCGCCGTGACGGGGCGGTCTCCCTGGACGACCCACGACTGTCCCTGGAACAGCAGGAGGTCCGTCCCGAACTGGACGTACTGCTCCCACAGGGAGTCGTTGAGCCCCAGCCGCTCTCGCATGCGTTCTGCCTCAGCGCCGGTCGCTTCCGGGCCGAGCCTCGCTGCGACGGGGTCTAGCGGCCCTAGCCGAAGCATGACGAACAGGAACGTGATCACCAGAAAGAGGACTGGGATCGTGAGCAACAGCCGTTTCAAAAAGTACTCCCACCTGCTCATTCGAAATCACTCTCCGCCGGTCCGATAATCGAATACATTTATTTAGGATACCCTAATTCCCCGCTATATCTTTTTCCATCGAACGACGAATGAGGCGGTCTTCAGGCTTCTTCGTCGAGTTCGACCTGCCAGTCGAGGTAGTAGCCGGTCGCCTCCGTCGGGATGAGATCCGTGTCGGTGTTCTTCGGCTCGAACCCGAAGTGACCGTAGGAGACGTCCTGCCAGCTCCAGATCCAGCCGAGCGAGTACATCTCGAGGTCACCGTCCTCACCGCGACTGATGAGGGTGCCGAACGGCGCCTCCTCGAGGTCGATTTCGACGCCCGCACCGGCGAGTTTGTCCCGGGTCAATTCGGCGGCCTCCTGGAACACCTCGCTCTCGTAGGTCGTGAGCGTCATCTCGAACGGATCGTCCTCCGTGTAGCCCTCGTCCTGGAGCAATTCTCTGGCGCTCTCGATGTCGGTCTCGTTGGGGTTGTACGGCCACTCGTCGAGCCACGCCTCGTAGCCTTCGTTTCCGGTCGGCCAGATTCCCGGCGGCGTGAAGCTGAACGCTTCGACGCCCCGCCCCTCGAAGATGTCCTCGATGAGCTCCTCGTGGTCGGTGACGTACGCGACGGCCTGCCGGACGGGCCGTGGAACGTGTCGGGCGTTGAACGCGAAGTAGAACGTACTCATCTCGGGGATACCGAGGTAGTTGACCACTTCGTCGTTTTCATCGAATGGCCCGTACGTCCCGGCGTCCCGTCCGCGGTCGTCGGGTTCGGCGTCGACGAGGTCGTTGTCGTAGTACTGCGTCGGAACGCCGAAGATGTCGGCGTTCTGCTCCATCGCGTAGGTGTAGGAAGCCTCGTCGTCCTCGATGATCTCCCAGTGGATCGACTCGATCTCCGCGACCTCGCCGTGGTAGTCGTCGTTACGAGTGACCCGGACTTCCTCGGCGGGGGTGAAGGAGTCGAACTCGAACGGACCGGTACCGTTTGCCATCTCGGTCCTGAACTCGTCGTGGTCGACCTCGCCGTCGTAGCCTTCGATGTCGCCGACGATACCCTCGGGGACGATGGCGAAACCGTCGTACGTGATGATGTCGAGCACGCCGGGGGTGGGCTCCGTGATCTCGATCTCGACGGTCATGTCGTCGACGGCCTCGATCGCCGGGGACTCGGGGACGACGGCCTCTTCTTCGTCTCGCTCGTGATCGAGACCGAGGAACCCACCGCCGCCGAGGATGAAGTTCGCTCGCTCGCTGTTGGGCGATTCGGCGAGTCGGCGCCACGAGTAGACGACGTCGTTGGCGTCGAGCGTCTGGCCGTCGTGGAACTGGACGTCGTCTCTCAGGGTGAACGTCCAGGTCAGGCCGTCGTCGGAGGCCTCCATTTCCTCGAGCAGCTGGTTCTCCATTTCGGCGACCCCGTCGGGATAGGTGGTCAGGGTCTCGTACATCTGGGTGATGACCACCGCCGACGCGGTGTCGGTCGACATGATCGGATCCAGCTCGTCGAACGTGCTGTTGATCATGTTCAACTCGGTGTCGTTCTCGACCACCGTGCGGTTGTGCTGCTGGTGGTGGCCGCCGAGGGCACCGGTCGGGGGAACGTCGACGTAGTCGTACCACATTCGCTCGGTGAGGCCGTGATACAGAGGCATCAGGATCATGTCGTCCCTGATCGCTTCCTCGATTTCGACGTACGCCTCGTTGCGAATGTCCTCGGCATCGGGGCCGGGGTTATCCTCGATGGTCTCCCAGGCGCGCTGGGCCTTGTCAGCGTGACTTCCTTCCTGCTCGGGGCCGGTGTCGTCGTCTTCCGGGTCGTCATCCTCGTCACCTTCGAACAACGCCGAGCACCCGGCCAGTCCCACCGATGCACTGCCGCCCAGGAGGGCGAGCATCTTCCGTCTCGAACTGTCCACATCTTGCCGATTCGCGGTATCGGACATGGGTACCTCTTGACACAGATGAGGTATATATCTACCGAACTTTCTCGTTTCGCTAAACCGGACTCTCACCCGGGTTTACCTGTGAGAAACGCCAAGTTACTCTGCGCTCCTAATTCATCGAATCAAGAGAGGCTTTAGTAAATTCGATTTACTCCACACAAATGAATTAGTAACACTCGAATACTTTTTGCCAACCTCGTGACAGCCGGTTCGTTGGGACAACGGTGAACGAGACCCTCGCCAACCACCGGCGTGGCGACCACTCGGGCACCACTGTCCCTGTCTCGGAGCGACCGCTCGCCCGAACCACGAAATATTAATCGGTTCGGCTGGTACGGCCGTTTATGAGTGGGGTACGCGTCGCAGGCGTCGGATTGACACCGTTCGGCAGTACACCCGAACGTACGGGCCGAGATCTCTTCGCCGAGGCCGCCTCGGCCGCGTTCGCGGATGCCGGCGTGGCCCGCACGGCCGTCGAATCGGTCAGGTACGGCAACTTCATGGGCGAACTCGCCGAGCACCAGGGCCACCAGGGACCGCTGATGGCCGAAGCGGCGGGCGTCAGCGCACCGGCGACGCGATACGAGTCGGCCTGTGCGTCTAGTGCCACGGCGATCCGCGACGCCGTCATCAGCATCCGAAACGGGGAGTCGGACGTCTGTCTGGTCGGTGGCGCCGAGCGGATGACGAACCTCGGCACCGCCGGCGCGACGGAAGCCCTGGCCATCGCTGCGGACGATCTCTGGGAAGTCCGCGCGGGCGTAACCTTTCCTGGCGCCTACGGGCTCATGGCGACGGCGTACTTCGAGACGTTCGGCGGGGATCGCGAGGACCTCGCACACATCGCGGTCAAGAATCACGAGAACGCCCTCGACAACGAGAAAGCTCAGTATCGACGGGCGATCGAGGTTTCGGACGTCCTCGAGGCGCCGCCCGTCTCGGAACCGCTGGGGCTCTACGACTCGTGTCCAATCTCCGATGGGGCCTGTGCCCTCGTGCTCGTCAGTGACGAATACGCCGAACGCAACGACGTGGACGCACCCGTTTCGATCACCGGATCCGGACAGGGTGGCGACCGGATGGCGCTGCACGATCGCGACCACCTGGCTCGATCGCCAGCCGCAACGGAGGCGGCGACGCAGGCCTACGACGACGCCGGGATAACGGCCGACGACGTTGCGGCGGCCGAGGTCCACGACTGCTTCACGATCGCCGAAGTCCTCGCCATCGAATCGCTCGGAATCACCGAGGTCGGCGCCGGTATCTCGGCCGCCCGCGAGGGGTACACCACGGCCGACGGCCCCGTACCGGTGAATCTTTCCGGCGGACTGAAGGCCAAGGGTCACCCGGTCGGGGCGACGGGTGCCTCACAGATCGCCGAGTTGACCCGACTCTTGCGTGGCGACCATCCACACAGCGCGGCCGTAGATGGCGAGACGGTCGTCGCACACAACGCGGGTGGGACCGTCGCGTCCTGCGTCGTCCACGTCCTGGAGGTGGTTCGATGACCGACGAACGCGTTCGTGACGACGGCTTCGACGCATGGATGGACGCACTCGAGGATGACGAGACGTACTACCTCGAGTGTGTCGAGGGTCACGGCTCGCTCCCGCCTCGCCAGGTCTGTCCGGAGTGTGGTGTCGACTCGCTTTCTCGCGAGCCGCTGCCGGCGTCCGGAACTATCGAGACCTTCACGATCGTCCACGTACCGACGCCGGCGTTCGAGGACGATGCCCCCTACGCCACCGCGATCGTCGACTTCGGGCCGGTTCGAATCACCGGCCGCGTTCTCGAGAGCGACGTCGACGACGTCACGGCCGGCACGACCGTCTCGCTCACCAGCACCGTCTCGGAGACGACCGGCGATCGATTGATCGCGTTCCGCCCCCGATAGCGTCGGTCTCGATCCCCTCCGATACTGGAGACACGGATCCAGCGTGGGGGGGAACGACCGCTCTCTCGAAGCACTGCTTCTCGTCCGACGTTCGGTCAGTCGACGATGATGGCACCCCGAACCTGATGCACTACCTGTCCTATCCGCTGTCTGTACTGCATCCTCGCTGTACTATTCAAGAGGCAGGCCCCGAGAAACAGGCAGGCACCTGCGAAACGGATCACCGGCGTCGCCCGGGATCGTATCCAATCGTTACCCTCGACGTGACGGGTCTTCGAGTTCCCGGAGGCAGTCGCCGACGGGTTCGAGCACCGAATCGGCGATCGAGTACGGATCGGTCTCGCCCCGTTCGACGGCGGCCGCGAGGTCGGTGATCCCGCCCCGTCGCTCGAGTTCGGCCTCGAGCAGCTCGTGGAGGTCCTCCCGGAGCAGGGTTCGGATCTCTTCGGCGTGGCGGCGCCGCGTCCGACGGTTGCCCTCACCCGATTCGGCGAGGTACTGACCGTGGTTCGAAAACTGTTCGAGCAACTCGTCGACGCCCTCGGCTTCGGTTGCGACCGTCTCGACGATCGGTGGCCGCCAGTCGCCGTCGGTGGCGTTCGTTGCGTCCAGTCCGGACCCAACCGTGGCTTCGTCGGTGTCACCCGCACTCCCCGGTCCGTGGTGTCCCGGATCGACGCCGAAGCTCGGGCCGTCACCGAGTTCGACCATCTCGAGCAGCTCCTGGACGGTCCGGTCGGCGCCGTCCCGATCGGCCTTGTTGACGACGAAGACGTCCGCGATCTCGAGGATCCCGGCCTTCAGCGTCTGGACGGCGTCCCCGGAGCCCGGCGGGACGAGGACGGCGACGGTGTCCGCGGTGCGAACGATGTCGATTTCGTTCTGCCCGGCACCGACGGTTTCGATGATGATCTTGTCCTTGCCGAAGGCGTCCATCGCTTTCACGGCGTCGGCCGTCGCGGTCGAGAGGCCGCCGAGGGTTCCGCGGGCACTCATCGACCGAACGAAGACGTCCATGTCACCGATCGTCGACGCCATCCGAATCCGGTCGCCGAGGACGGCACCGCCGGAAAAGGGCGAGGACGGATCGATCGCGATGATGCCGACCGTCTCGCCTCGGTCCCGGTAGGTTTCTGCGAGCTTGTCGACGAGCGTCGACTTGCCGGCGCCGGGCGAACCGGTGATCCCGATGACGTCCGCGCCGCCGGTGTGGTCGTACAGGCTCGAAACCAGCCGGCGATAGCCGGGTGCACGATCCTCGATTTTGGAGATGGTTCGGGCCAACGCCCGGTGTTCGCCGTCGAGGAGGTCGGACAGGAGGGTTCCGATCTCGTCCGTGCCGACACCGGATTCGCCGGCTGGCGGCTCGCCCGCCGCGTCGTTTTCGGTCATCGCTCGCCGGCGTTCTCGCGGACGAACTCGATCGTCTCCTCGATCGACGTGCCGGGGCCGAAGATCTCGGCGACGCCCTCTTCGTAGAGTTCGTCGCGGTCCTCATCGGGGATGACGCCGCCGGCGAGGACGAGCGTGTCGTCTTTGGCGTCGTACTCCTCG
>SLIS01000374.1 GCA_007135505.1 Halovivax sp. | reverse complement strand
GCCGCCGGAGATCTGGGCCCGAAATTGGGCCAGATCTTCGAGCGCTTCGTCGACCTCTCCGTTTCTCGCTCGTTGGGTGGCGTCGCGAATATGGCCCGAGACACCCCGGGCATCGTCGTCGACGGTGCGGTTGTCGGCTCGTCCCAGGGCTTGGCCGGCCAGGTGATCCCGCTGGCGGCGGACTACATGGAGGTCATCTTCCTCGGGATGCCGCTCATGTTCGGCTTCTTCGTCTTCGCCGCGCTCATGCGGGGCTACGGCGACACCCGGACGCCGATGGTCGTGATGGTGCTCTCGGTCATCGTCAACGTCCTCGCCGACCCGTTCCTGATCTTCGGGTTCGAGAACAACCCGCTGTTCGGCTGGCTCGCGTCGATTCCAGTCGTCGGCGCGATCGACTTCGTCGGCCTCGAGGCGACGCTGTACGGCCTGACCGGCTTTACCGGCTGGGGAATCGAGGGCGCGGCCGTCGCGACGATCCTCGCTCGCGGCGCGGCGACGGCAATCGGGCTGTACATCCTCTTTACGACCTCACGCGGTCCCGCAGTCCACGCCGAACACCTCCTGCCCGATCTCGGTGTCGTCGAGGACGTCGTTCGACTCGGCACGCCGAGCATGGTCGAGCAGACGACCTCCGCGATGGCGATGATCACGCTGACGGCGATGGTCGTCACCTTCTCGCCGCCGGTGGTCGCCGCCTACGGCCTCGGCAACCGTCTCATCACGCTGGTTTTCCTGCCGGCGATGGGACTCGGCCGGGCCATCGACACGATGGTCGGCCAGAACCTCGGGGCGGATCGACCCGACCGGGCGGCCAGAGCCGTCTGGCTCGCGGCCTCGACCGGAGCCGGCGTGATGCTCGTGGTCGCGGTGGTCGCGGTGACGTTTACCGAACCGATCGTCGCGGCGTTCCTCGGCGACGTCCCGGACGCCCCGGAGACGATCGCCTACGGCGTCGAGTACGTCCGGATTCGCTCGGTCGAATTCGCCTTCATCGGGGTCTCGCAGGTCATCCTCGGTGGATTCCGCGGGGCCGGGAACACGAAGACGGCGATGGTGATCTCGATGCTCACGCTCTGGGTTGGCCGCGTCGTCAGCGTCCTCGTGCTCGCCTTCACCTGGACGCTCTCGGTTCCCGTCGTCGACGTCACCCTCACCACGTTCGGCTGGGGCGAGACCGGCGTCTGGGTCGGGATGGCCCTGGGCAACGTCCTGGGCGCGATCGTCGGCGTCGCCTGGTTCACGCGGGGCACCTGGCGCGAGAAGTACATCGACGATGCCGACGCTCCGATCGACGCCGACGCCCCAATCGACGACGAGTCCGCCGACTCGAAGACGCCACCGAGCGACGGGACCGGGAACGCCACCACGAGCGAGGAGCGACCGGGGACCGAGTAGCGACCGGGGACAGTCGATCCGCCCACACGCCAGTCACGTCGACGTTCGGCTGTCCGAACATGTTCACTCGTTCTCCCACGGGGCGGGAATGACACCCCCTTTTCAACGGGTTTCGACGGCTACGCTCAGATGTAACGAACAATGCAATCGCACAATGCAACGCGACGGACGGTTCTGAAGGCGACTGGCGCATCACTCACGGTAGCCGCGTTCGCCGGCTGTCTGGGAAGCGACGACGATGACGGCGGCGAGGATCCCGGAAACGACGACGATAACGGCGGCGACGAAGTGTTCGAGATCGAATCGGGCGAGTCGATCGTCTTCGACGGCTACTCCTCTCACTGGGAGGGATTAGAGCCCGCCTCGATCGAGGGCGAGGAGAATCCGACGCTCCAGCTCGAAGACGGCGGCGAATACACGATGGAGTGGATCAACGCGGACGGCGCCACCCACGATCTCGATATTCAGGACGACGGCGGCGAAACCGTCAACGATCTGGTGACGGACCCCATCGGCGACGTGGACGAGGGCGCATCGCTCGAGTTCACCGCCACGAGTGAGATGGCCCAGTACGTCTGCAACTTCCACTCACAGCAAGTCGGCGACCTGATCGTCGAGTAGCGGTTCAATTCCGCTGAGACACCCTGCACCCGTTTTCACGAGTCAGTCGACCTCGACGACCGACCGTGGCCGCAGTCCTCGCCCGTTCGACGACCGACGGTCGTCGACGAGACGACGCCGTTAAGGCTCTAAAGCGAGAACTTCCGGGGAATGACTGATCGGACGATGGACGTCGTGGCGTTTCTGCTGACGGCGGCCGTGTACACGGACGACCGGTCGTTCGACGAGAACGACCTGCCACCCGCGTATCGTCGCGTCTTCTGGTCCGGAAGCGTCGGTGCGGGCGACGACGCCGACGAGGAGGACGGCTCCGCCGGTCGACGCGGCGTCGCCCGCGGCGGGATCGAACGGCCGCTCGCGACGACGAACGCGACCGCCCGCGAGGCGACGGGGATCGACCAGCCCTGGGAGGCGGTATCCGGCCTCATGTTCACCGAGCGCGACGACTTCTCGGGGACGATCTCGTTCACCGAACGCGAGATGGCCGAGTCGTGGTTCCTGGATCGGGTCGAGGACGACCAACTGCGTGCCAATCCGGTCCTCGCGAAGTACTTCGAGGACGCGGAGGGCGTCGACGTCGACTACGAAACGGCCCGCGAGGAGAACCGGCCGATCCAGGCCGATCGCGTCTGGATCGACGGACTGCTCCAGGAGTACTTCGCCGACGAGGAGGACGAGGAGATGTTAGACCTCGTCGAGGTCCGCGCACCGGAAGAGATCGATCTCACGCTCGACGACCTCGTTCTCACCGACGACCAGGAGGCCGAGATCAACAAGATCGCGAAGGCGATCGAACACCGCGACTACCTCGCGGACATCGGGTTGCGCGAGATCGGCAAACTGCTGTTCGTCGGCCCGCCGGGAACGGGCAAGACCTCGACGGCGAGAGCGCTCGCCCGGGACATGGACCTCCCGTTCGTCGAGGTCAAACTGTCGATGATCACTTCGCAGTACCTGGGCGAAACCGCCAAGAACGTCGACAAGACGTTCGAGGTGGCAAAGCGACTCTCGCCGTGTATCCTCTTCATCGACGAGTTCGACTTCGTCGCGAAGACCCGACGCAGCGACGAGCACGCGGCGCTCAAGCGGGCAGTCAACACCCTGCTCAAGAGCATCGACAACGTCTCGCTCATCCAGGACGACGTCCTCCTCATCGGCGCGACGAACCACCCCGACCAGCTCGACGCGGCCGCCTGGCGTCGCTTCGACGAGATCGTCAACTTCCCCAAGCCGGACACGCGAATGCGAAGCGACATCCTCCGGGTGATTACTCGAACGATGGACATCGAGGAGTTCGACCCCGGCGCGATCGCGGAGATCACCGAGGGACTCACGGGCAGCGACCTCCGGATGGTGCTGCGCGAGGCCGTCCTCGAAGCGCTCACCGAGAACCGAACGACGCTCACCCAGACCGACCTCGAGGACGCGGTCGAAGATTTCGAGGAGCGGGACAACCTGAAGAACATGGACATGATCGAGGGCGATCACGAGGCGCTGGTCGCCGGCGGCGACATCGGCGCGTCGAGCGACGGCGGACACCGTCACGACCACGGGGAACCCGGCGGGCACGATCACGAACACGGCCACGACGATTGAACGTCCAGGCCGGGGCCGGCGACCAGCCGGCGCACCCGGTCGAGAAACACCCTTATATCGCGGCTTCGAACGCCGGAGCGATGACGTGGTCACGAACACTCGCCCGCGAGCCGCCGACCGGTGGGCGATCCACCAACCGACAGGTGAGCTGACGTGCGGGTCACGCTGCTCGGAACCGGCGACACGACCGGGACGCCCACCGTCGGCTGCGACTGTGACACCTGTACGGCCGCCCGCGAGCGCGGCGTCGAGCGCACCCGCTTTTCGGTCCACGTCGAGAACGACCGCACCGGGGAGTCGCTGCTGATCGACGCCAGCCCCGACTTTCGCTACCAGTTCCTCCGCGAGGGCGTCTCGCTCCCCGACGCGATCGCAATCACGCACGTCCACTTCGATCACCTCGACGGCCTGGGGAACACGTACCGGCTCGTCGACGACGTCGACGTCTTCGCGCCGGACGAGACCGATCCGAAGACCGGCCGGAGCGTCGCCGAGACGGTCGCCGCGGACTACCACTACCTCGACGCGGTCTCGGTCTCGGCCGAGACGCCGTTCGAGCCGTTCGAGACCTGCGGATTCGAAGTGACCCTCGTCCCGGTGGATCACCCACCGCTGGTCTGCTACGGGCTGGCCATCGAGGATCCCGAGACCGGCGCGAAGCTGTCGGTGTCCGGTGATACGTCCTACGACGTGCCGGCACGCTCTCGCGAGGTACTTGCAGATCCCGACCTCTTTCTCGCGGACGCGATCGTCCCGGCCCACCTCTGTGAGCACCACCCGCTCGGCGGCCGACACGAGGGCCCGGACGGCGTCCCCCGGACGTTCGGCACCAAGCACATGACGCGGGAGGGCGCCCTGGCGCTGGCCGAGGAGTTAGACGCCGCGGAAACGCGACTCGTTCACCTCGCACACTTCTACCCGGCCGAGGAGGCGTTCGAGGAACCGCTGGCGGTCGACGGCGAAGTGTACGAGTTGTAAGTACGCCGCGATCGGCTCGGCTAGGTCCCACGGCCGGCGCGGAGCCGGAACGATTAACTGACGAGCGAGCAACGAAGCGACCAACGGCAGCGATCGATGACCCGCTCTACTCGTTTCTGAACCCGGAATTCCCACCGACGTCGTAGACGTCGGTCAGTCGCAGCCTCGCTTACCGACCAATCCGGGGTACGTAGACACCGTGAAGTCGCGTCGTTCGGCGCGACGTTCCAAGTCTTGAGCGCCGATCTCGTCGGCGTTCGGGACGTCGTGCGTACCCACCCATCCAACCACACGATGACACGATCACGATCCGAAATCGACGACCAGTACACGTGGGATCCGTCCACGATATACGAAACCACCGACGCGTTCGACGACGCGTATGAACGAGCGACCGCGACGGTCGCATCGCTCCGCGAGACGCTTGCCGACCCGCGGACCGATTCCGCCGCGGTGGGCGGCCTCCTCGCCGAGTTCGAACGACTCGTCGCTGCGCGCACGCGGTTGATCTGTTACGCGGAGGTCCGCCGAACGATCGACCTCGCGGACGAACGAGCCGTCGAACTGCGCGACCGCGTTCGATCGCTCGAGAGCGATGTCGACGCGCTGACGACCGAACTGCGACGGTACGTGCGGTCTCACGCTTCGCAACTAGACGGGGCGGTCGCCGACGACACCGTTCTCGAGCCCTTCGAGCGCTTTCTCGAGAACGCAGCCGCAGCACCAGATGCCGACGCCGACCGCGAACCCTTCCTCGCGACCTTCGGCGACGTCCTCGACGGTCACGATCGAACGCTGACGGCGGTCTGCGACGAGGACTTCGAGCCGCCGACCGTCGAGGGCCCCGACGGGGAGCCGGTCGCCGTTCGGTGGTACGGTCGGGGACAGCTCCTGAAAGATCCCGACCGCGACTTTCGACGCCGGGTGTACGAGGCGTTTTACGACGCGCTCGACCGGCGGGCGAATGCCATCGCGACGGCCTGGATCGAGAAGCTCCGGACTCACGCCCGCCTCGCCGGGGCCCGCGGCTACGAGTCGATTCGCGACCGGGCGCTCTCGAAGCCGAGCTATCCGGAGACGGGCCTTCACTGCTCGTTTCCGGTCGCGGTTCACGACGAACTAGTGGCGTCGGTCACCGCCTCGCTGGAACCGTTCCACCGGCTCCAGCGCCACCGTCGGGACCACCTCGACGTCGAGCCCCTCCGACCCTGGGATCTATCCGTACCGATCACCGACGCGCCGGAACCGACGATTCCGTACGACGAGGCCTGCGAGCACGTGGTGGCAGCCGTCGAACCGCTCGGTACGAACTACCAGTCTCGGCTCGAAACCCTGCTCGGCGAGCGGCGCGTCGACGTCTATCCGGCGGCGGAAAAGCGCGAGGTCGTCTACTGTCTGTCCGCCTCGGGTCGCGGCGCGTACCTCTCGCTGTGTTACGACGGGAGCATCCGCTCGCTGTTTCACTTCGCCCACGAGCTCGGCCACGCGATGGAGACCGAACTTCGGGGTGACGAGCGGCGGCCGCTGTACGAGACGACACCGCGGCCCGTCGAGGAGGTCCCGAGCATGGTTCACGAGTTCCTGCTCGCGGACCACCTGCTCGCGGTC
>SLIS01000260.1 GCA_007135505.1 Halovivax sp. | reverse complement strand
TACGCAAGCGGTTTAACGATCCCGACGCTATTCGGCGTATGGCTGACTGTCCACTCGCGGACGACTGTCCGAGTTTCTCGGAGCGAATCGCTGGCATGGGGTGTCAGCACTACGGCGACAGGGGTGGCAAGGAGTGGTGTAAACACTACAACCAGCCCATCGACGACCTGAAGAGCCAGCCCGTAAAGATCGGGGAGGAGGTCGTCGTCGACGTCGTCGACATGCACGAAAGCGGCGCCGGCGTCGGGCGAACTGACGACGGCTTCATCGTGATGGTCGACGGCGTGCTCCCGAACGCACGCTCGCGCGTCGAGATTACCCGCGTCCACAGCAACCACGCTCGCGCCGAGGAGATCGAGCGATTGCCACTGGAAGCCGACGAGGACGAAGCGGCCGACGCGGCGGACGCTGACGAAGCGGACGAAACGGACGACGAAGCGGAGTCCGACGACGAGGACGACGACGCCGAAGATCGCAGCCCCGATCGACCCCAGCTCGGCAGCCGCGAGAACTTCTGGGGCTCCTGAGCCGCCGAAACGACGCACACCCCTTTCGCGAGTGGTATCTACAGTCAAGGGCAGCCGTTTCGACCGACACTGGCCGCGACCGAGTGTTTTATTTCGTCTCCGACCGCCGTCGCCGAGGACTTTTCTTCTCACCGCGTGAATCGACTGCCATGCGCACGGCGCTCAGGGCCGGGATCGCCATCTACAACGATGGGCACTACCACGCAGCCCACGACGCCTGGGAAGCCCACTGGCTCGACCTCGAGGAGGGGACACCCGACGAGCGCTTGCTCCACGGTCTGATCCAGTTCACGGCGGCGGTCCACCACGCCCACCACCGCAACTGGACGGGGGCAATCGGGCTGGCCGAGAGCGCCGGAGAGTACCTCGCCGAACTGGATCCGGACTACCGCGAGTGTAACGTCGGAGCCGCTCGCCGGTTTCTCGCCGACCTCGCTGTCGACCCGGAGCTCATCGAGCGCCGGGCCCCACTCGCGCTCTCACACGAAGGGGAGATCCTGACGCTTACGGACTGTACGCCCGTCGAGACGGCCGCCGCCGCGGCAGTCCTCGCCGAGGAGTGGGGCTACGACGAGGAACCGGTCGTCCGAGCCGGCGAGTACCTGTACGCTGACGTCGATCGCGGACGGTCCGAAACGCCGTTCCAGGCACTCCTCCGGGATTTCGTCTCGGGAGCGGAGACCGATCGAGACGTTATCTACCAGCGCCTCGGTCAGCACGTCGACCGGCGGGAGTCGCGGGCGGCCGACGTGTCGGGCCTGTTCGACGACCGTTGAAGACCAGAAGAACTACCACCCCGGAATGCGGGATTCAGGTGATGGCCGTTTCCGTCTACGCGTTCGTATTCGGGGTCCTGCTGACGATGTGGGGGATACTCTCGCTCGTCGATCCCGAACGGGCCTTTCGACTGGAGAATATCTTCCAGCTCCGTGACGTCGAACTGTCGGAGTTCGGGATCGCGATGCAACACATCGGTGGCGCCCTGCTGATCATCGTTTCGACGTTTCTCGTCGCGACGGTTTTGCGACCACTCGCGGTCGTCCCCCTGTTCGTCGTCTCAGGACTCCCGTTCGTCCGCTGGTACGAAATCGGACCAGACTGGCTGGTGTCGGTCGTAAAATAAGCGTCGGTCGATCAGCAGCGTCGGTCGATCAGCAATTGTGCTGGTCTGCAGTCTATTGGCTCGGCCGCTTCAGTTCTCGTACTCCGCCGAGTTGTCCTGTGGCTCGTACCCGAGTACCTCGCGGGCTCGCTCGATGGAGTAGTACTTGCGATCGTTGTCGCTGATACCGTAGACGATCTCGTAGCCGTAGTCGGCCTCGATGCAGCGCTGGAAGAGGTGTGCACAGTCGCGGTAGGAGAGCCACATCGCCTGTCCGCGCTCGTAGTCGATCGGCGGGTGGTCCGCCGTCAGGTTGCCGATGCGGACGCAGGCGACCGAGAGTCCGTACTCGTCGTGGTAGTACCGGCCGAGGATCTCGCCGGTGGCCTTCGAGACCCCGTAGAGATTCCCCGGCCGTGGAAGCTCCGACCCGTCGAGGCGGAACTCGTCGCGATCGCGGTAGATCTCCGGCGTGCGCTCGTCAGTTTCGTAGGCCCCGACAGCGTGGTTCGAGGACGCGAAGGCCACGCGATCGACGCTCGCCTCAACGGCGGCCTCGTAGATGACCCGCGTGCCGTCGATGTTGTTGGGAAGGACGCTCGACCAGGGAGCTTCTTTACGCGGGTCGCCTGCCAGGTGGATCACCGCGTCGATGCCGGCCATCGCGTCGACCACAGCGTCTTCGTCCGTAATGTCGGCGACGACGAACTCCCCGGGGAACTCCGCGGTCGGCGGATCGCGATCGAGCAGTCGCCACTCGTACTCGTCGGCGAGCTCGCCCAGGACCGCCGAGCCGACGCGGCCCGAGGCCCCGGTCAACAGGACCGACTGTGCCATTCGTCCGTTCGAAGGCGCCACCGAGATACGTACCTTGCGGTCTGTCGTCGCTGGTGACAGCGATCGTGAATGCCGAGTCCAGCGTCGCCTGGCTCGACCGGAACGTCCTTCTCCCCGGCGGCCGAGCGCACCACCATGCCACCAGCGTCGGATTCAAGCGCGAGCCCGACCGACGATCGCGACCCCACGCCGGGCGAGGTCGCCTGCTTCGAGAGCGGCATCAAGTTCGGCTCGCTCTACCACCAGTTCGCCGGCACGCCTGTCTCGCCGGCGAGCGCGGACAGCCTCGCGACCGCGATGGAAGAGTCGATCGAGAACCAGCCCCACTGCACGGACGTCACCGTCGAGGTCGACACCGACGCCCTCGAGCGCGAACTCGCCGACTCGAGTGCCGACTATACCGAACTGACCGGCCGGTTCATGGAAGTCGAAATCGTCGTCGAACGCGACGGCCGGACGGTGACCTCGCAGATGGCGATGGAAGAGGGCTATCCGCTGATGACCGTCGTCTCGATCCGGCCAGATGCATCGCACGGGAACGAAGCGCCCGAGTGAGAGTGACTGACGGGGCGCAGCCAAATTGACCGTCCGGACAAGCGCCGAAAACCGTTCGTAGGATTCGTCGGCCGTCCAACCAGCGATCGTCGTAACTCGTGCTGAACCCGCTTCGCCGGGCGATTTTCACTTTCGCTTTCGGGCTATCGTTTAACCCCGGTGGTGAAGTACCACCGACCATGAGCCAGGCCTCACTCACGGACGACGACCTGTTCGGCGAGGCGGCGACCGAGATGCGCGAGGACGTCGAGAGTTCGCTGGACGAGGCGCGGGATTCCCTCCCCGACGCCGACGAGATCTGGGAGACCGACGCCGACAACGTTCTCGGGACGCTGAACGGACTGAAGTCCGCCCTCGACGTCGGCGACGCCGAGCAACACCTACGAGACGCCAAGAAGTGGTACACGATGGGCGACCGCGCCGACGCGTTCGACGACGCCTCGGACCTCGCCGACGAGATCGAGACGGTCGAGTCTGCCATCGAGGACATCGAGGGAGCGAGCGAGCAAGTCACCGAACTCACCGCGACGATCCCCGGGCTTCGCGGGAACCTCCAGGACATCGGTGGCGAGGACGAGGAGTAACACGGAGACCGGTTGTCGCAACCGACCGGGCAGGGACCGTTTCGGAATCTTACCAAAGCCGTTCGATCGACGCACGTTTCACACCGACGGTTCCGACAGGTCCCGTGAATCGACGGCCTCGAGCAAGCGAGCCAGCGACGACGCGGCCAGTTCCAGGAGTTCGCTTCCACGGTCGGCGTCGCCGTCGGTCGGATCGCCGACGACGCCACTTTCCGTGAATTCCGCCGAGTCGTGCGCGAGATTCGTCCGACTCACCCACTCCCCCCAGCCCTCGGCGGCGCCGTCGCGGGCATCCTCGATGCGATCCTCGACGACGAGCGCCGGTTCGATCGCCCGCAGCAGCGACGTCTCGAGCGGCCCGGCGTGTCCCATGTCGGCTGCGTGCTCGCCGACGGCCTCGAACCAGGTGAACGCCACCGCGTAGGCGTCGCCGTGACGGCTGATCTCGCCGGTGACCTCGCGAAGCGCGTCGACGTTGCCGCCGTGGCCGTTGACGCAGACGACGCGATCGAACCCGTGGTGGGCGAGACTGGCGACGCAGTCGCGAACGGTGGCCCTGAAGGTGTCCGGTTCGAGCCAGAGCGTTCCCGCGAAGTGGCGATGTTCTGCGGCGATTCCCACCGGCAGCGTCGGCGCGATGGCTACCTCCCCGTCGAACGCCTCGACGCCGGCTTCGGCGACGGCCGTCGCGGCCAGCGAGTCGGTTCCGAGCGGGGCGTGCGGGCCGTGCTGTTCGGTACTCCCGACCGGGAGGACGGCAAGGTCTGACTCGAGTGACGCCGCGTCGGGCCACGCGACGCGATCCAGGTGCATACCTGCCACGACGGGCGGTCGAACCTTGTAAGCTCCGTCTCACCGGGTGATCCGATTCGACGGAAAACGGCGATCGAATACCGCCTCTCGACCACGGACGGTTGGCGACCACGCGATGGCAGGGGGAAGCGGTTTCCGACGAACCGACCGAGGGACGGTATGAGCGATACCCACCGCGAACAGGGCGTCGAACTCGGCGACCTCGGCGCGAAACTCGACGATCACGAGTACCCCGCGACGCAGGACGAGTTGCTGGAGGCGTACGGGGACGAGGAACTCGACATGGAAGACGAGGCGGTGACGTTCCAGGAGTTGCTAGAGCCGCTGAACGAGGACGAGTACGGCTCCGCGAACGAGGTCACGGAGGCGATTCTGACGATGGTCGGTGACGAGGCGATCGGCCGGAAGAACTACAGCGACCGGACGCCCCCGGCCCCGGGTGAAGACCGTCAGGACGAAGGTGCGCCGGGACAGGAGGGCCAGCGCGAACAGGAGTCGTTCTGAGGCGTTCAGTCCGGTTCAGCCGGTAACACGTCGGACGGCACTAGAAACAGCACGGACAATCGAGAGATATTATGAGACATTTTTTACTGATAAATTTTATATATTTGAGCGCGAGATTGTTTGGTGGGTTAAGATGGGGAGCGGCACTGAGACGCCGGTAGCAGGGACCGTGGAGTCGTGCGAGGCCTGGGACCACCTTCGCTATCTGAGTAACTCGTTCCAACGAGTTCGACTACTCGACAGACTTTCCGACTCGCCAACCGATCTTCGTGGTCTGAAAGATGATCTCGACGCACCGCGAACGACGCTCCAGCGAAATCTCACCCAGCTCGAACGACGAGGATGGATCGAGCGGACGTCGTCCGGCTACGCGACGACTCCGGTCGGACAGTTACTCGTGACCGAAATCGGACGGATGATCGAGGCGACCCGGACGATCGAGACGCTATCCCCGTTTCTCGAAGCAGTGGACGATCCCCAAACCCTCGACGTCAACCGATTGGCCGACCCGGTCGTCACGGTACCCGAACCGAACCGACCACATGCTCCGATGAAACGACTGTTCGAAATGGTTCGGACGGGCACAGACGGCCGAGGTATGTTCCCCGTGATCTCGGGAGAATTGCTCCGACACTATCGGCGTTCGGATGGGTGCAGTCCGGCGACCTCCGAGATCGTTCTCCCGACCGAGACGATCGATTCACTTCGGGAGGGAACGCTCCCAGAAGGCGTAGATCTATTGGAAGGTGATGAGATCCACCTTCTAAAATACGACGACGAATTGCCCTACGGCCTCGTGATTGCGGGAGATGGTGTCGCCCTGCTCGCGTACGACGAAGTGGGACGGATACAGGCCCTCGTCGAATCGAACGGTCACGAGACCATCGAGTGGGCCGAGCAGGTGTACGACTGGTACAGGAACCAGGCCAAGCCAGTCGGCGTTGCCGCCGATCGACGGTCGGATCGCCAAACTGACGAGTGAGGCCTCGACGACCGCAATCGAGCGTTCGGTACGGACGTGTCGGCGCCGTCACAGTGACTCACTCGATATCGAGCAAGGGAGATTCACAGTCCCGTCGGACGGCGTAGGTTCCCTCATCGGGCCGACACCACGACAGTTATGCTCCGAGCGATGTCGAGCACGTCGACCATATCCGTTCCGTTGGTTACATCGGCGTCGACGGCTTCCAATCAGCCTTACTGAGTGGTCGTCGAAACGACTCCTGTACGATTTTGGAGCGAGCGACGCGACTCGCCGTCACCACCGTAGTCGATGGGTTTGCGACCGCCCGGTGG
>SLIS01000101.1 GCA_007135505.1 Halovivax sp. | reverse complement strand
GCCGTAGGCGTCTTTGTCCTGCCAGCCGATGTTCGTCGAGAGTCCCTGGTCGTGCATCATTTTCGTCGTCGGCGCGCCGACGCGGGATTTCTGGTCTTTCTCGGCGCTGTCGAACGCGCGCCACTCCGGGCCGCGGTCGATTTCGCCCTCCTCAACGACCAGTCCACAGTCGGTACAGACCGTCTCCGCGTGTTCCTCGTCCGAGACGAGCTGGCCGCCACACTCGGGACAGCGCTCACGCTCGTCGGACTGAACCGACTCGGTCGATTCGGTCTCGTGCTCGCGATCGCTTCGTTGCCGATCGCTCGTGTAGGTTCGAATGCGTGTATCAGTCATGGTGGATCGTTACTCGTGGCTGCCGGGGTGGGGAAACCAGAAGAAATGCTCCCTGGGCAACCAGCTAACATAGTGTAATCCACCGAGGTATTTAAACCCTTCGGCTGCAATATAAACACTCCGCCCGGATAGTAAAGTACCTTTCGAAAACTGGAGGATCGATCATGATGAATTCTGGGGCGACGGTCACTCAAACGGTAAAAAGGTGTCCCTCGATCGGGACGTCGAACAGCCCGATGCGGGCTCCCGCATCGAGCCACGCGTGGCCGTAGGAGAAGGAGGCCAACGCGTTGACCGGGTCGTCCGACTCGCGAAAGTGACGTCCGTCCTCCAGGTAGGATTCTGCCATCTCGTAACACTCTTCGGCCGCATCGGCCAGCGGCGTGTCGTCGCCGGCGGCGATTTCGGCCTCTTCGAGGGCCGAGGCGAGCAGTCCCTCGTACCGATCGGTCTTCTCGGCGAGCTCGGCTGGCATACGCCACAGTGAGTTCTCGGCGGTGCTAAGCCCGTCGACTCGAGTTGCGTATCGGACGACAACCGCTCGCGGCGCGGCCGGACGACCGCTCCGACTCCGGTCGTGGTCCCGCGGTCGTCGACGGGGGTTCGGTGCTAACCGCGAAGGGTGCGAATAGAGCGATGAGCGCGGACGTCCGCTGGACGGCAGGGACTATCGAAAGCCCCGGGAACGCAAGGCGTATAGGACCCGTTTCCGTACGTGGCGGTATGAGCGAGCAGCCGCGCGTCGAGATTTACGTCAAAGACAACTGTCCGTACTGTGAGAAGGCAACGGATCTCTTCGACGCCAAAGGCGTCGAGTACGAGACGTACAACGTAAGCGGCGACGAGGCGCTGTTCGAGGAGATGGTCGAGCGAGCGAACGGCCGCCAGACGGCGCCGGAGGTGTTCGTCGACGACGAGCTAATCGGTGGGTGGGACGACACCTGCGAACTCGAGGAGTCGGGCGAACTCGACGAACTGCTCGGGCTGGACGACGCCGAGTCGGTCGCTGCTTGTGGTGACGACGACGTCGTCGCCCATCATCGCGTCGTCATCGCCGGGACGGGGATCGCCGGTCTCACCGCGGCGATCTACGCCGGTCGGGCGAACAACGAGCCGCTGGTGATCGAGGGTGACGAACCCGGCGGCCAGCTCACGCTGACGACTGACGTGGCGAACTACCCCGGCTTCCCCGAGGGAATCGGCGGTCCAGAGCTGGTGAACAACATGAAAGAGCAGGCCCGTCGCTTCGGTGCCGAGACGATCAACGGCATCGTCGAGACCGTCGACGCGAGCGACCGGCCGTTCCGCGTCGAGCTAACGAACGGCGACGTCTACACGGCCGACGCCGTCATCGCCGCCTCGGGTGCGAGCGCTCGCACGCTCGGCGTCCCCGGCGAGGACGAACTGATGGGCTACGGACTCTCGACGTGTGCGACGTGTGACGGCGCGTTCTTCCGCGGCGAGGACATGCTCGTCGTCGGCGGTGGCGACGCCGCGATGGAGGAGGCCTCGTTCCTCACGAAGTTCGCCGACACCGTCTACATCGCCCACCGTCGCGAGGAGTTCCGCGCCGAGCAGTACTGGATCGACCGCGTCGAGGAACAGGTCGAGGCCGGCGACATCGAGATCATGCGGAACACGGAACTGCTCGAAGTGTCCGGCTCCCAGGAAGCCGGCGTCGATCACGTCACGCTGGCCCGCCATCCCGAGGGCTACCCCAGCGACAAGCTCGACGATTCGGACACCGAGCGCTTCGACTTCGACGTCGGTGCCGTCTTCCTCGCGATCGGGCACACGCCGAACACCGACTACCTGGAAGGCACCGGCGTCGATCTGGACGACGAGGGCTACCTCCAGACGCGCGGCGGCGATGGTGCGGGACAGACCGAGACCGACGTCGCGGGCATCTTCGGCGCCGGCGACGTCGTCGACTTCCACTACCAGCAGGCCGTCACCGCGGCCGGGATGGGGTCGAAGGCAGCCCTCGACGCCGACGACTATCTCGACGAACTCGACCGGGAGGCGGCGAGTGACGCCGGGGCGGAAGTCGCCGCGGCCGACGACTGACGGCGGCGAGTACCGGCCGCCCACGACGGAAACCGGGCGACGGTGACGAGTACTGAGCGACCACGACCTCCAGGGTTCGACGCGACAGGTACCGACCGAACGGCCGGTAAACTCCACGCACTGGCGGTCAGCGATCGAACCGGGTGTCCCCGCCGCAGAATTCGTTCTCGAGAACCCCGACCGACGTCCCTAGAACGGGAACAGCGAGTCCGCCTCGGGATTCCGCTCCAGCAACTCGATCTCGTGACCGTCGGGATCGCGCGTGAAGGCGTACCTGTCGTCGCAGCTCTCGGGATCGCGGTAGTCCTCGGCCTCCCTGGTCATGAGGCTGTCCCAGTCGTCGTGGAGGTCGTCGACGCGCACGCAGAGGTGACCCCAGCCGTCGCCCTGCGTGTAGCTGCGACCGTCGTAGTTGTAGGTGAGTTCGACGGCCATCGCCTCGTCGGCGGCGTCGGTCGGTTCGAGGAAGTAGTTCGCGAAGGTGTCGGCTTCCCAGCGGCCGACCTCGTCGTACTCGAACTTGCGGGTCCAGAAGCCGAGCGCGGCGTCGGCGTCCTCGACGCGCATCATCGTGTGGTCGATCGACCACAGCGCGCCCTGGTCGGGGTTTCGCTGGACGATCTCGATCTCGTGACCGTCGGGATCTTTGACGAACGCGTAGCGGCCGCCACAGGATTCGGGATCGCGGTAGTCGTCGACGCCCTCGTCCATCAGCTGGTCGTAGTAGGCTTCGAGTTCGCCTTCGGGCACGCGAACGGCGATGTGGCCCCACGCGTCGCCGATCTCGACCGCGTCGGTCCCGTGGTTGTGCGTGAGTTCGAGCATGGCGCCCGCCTCGTGCATGTCCGCCGGGCCGAGGTAGGCGATCGTGAAGTCCTCGCCCTCGTACCGGTCTTTCTCCTCGTAGTCGAGGTGGGTGCCGTACCACTCGAGCGATTCGTCCAGGTCCGAAACGCGGATCATGGTGTGGTCGATGGTGCCGTCCATACGCGGAGACACGGGTTCTCTCCGCAAAAACGTGTGGAAGGCGGAATACCCGTCGACGACACCCACGGAACGAGTCAGCGGGCGGTTCCGTCCGACGAGCGACGGCCTCGTCGACAGTGCCTCACTCGGAGTCGGCCGTGGGGTCCGTCGCGGCGGTCGATTCGGCGGTTTCTGCGCCCGTCGCGGCGTCCTCGGCGGCCGGCTTCACCGGCTCCCCACCGTGTCGGTCGCCGTTCACGGCGATCGGATCGACGCCCTTCCGACGGGCGTCGTACTCGGACAGGCCGTAGACCAGTCCGACGAGAATGAGCGCGCCGATCGGCAACAGGATCAGCGGCGAGATCGCGGTGAATCCCCAGATGGTGATGAGGACGGCGGCGACGATCCCGACGGTCACGGCGTAGTACAGCTGCGTGCGGACGTGGTCGATGAGGTCCGCCCCGGTGAACGTCGAGGACAGGACCGAGGTGTCCGAGATGGGCGAGCTGTGGTCGCCGAAGATCGCCCCGGAGAAGATCATGCCGACGACGGCGGCGGTCATGGTGTGGTCGCCGGTCATGGCCCAGGAGATCGGGATGACGATCGGCGTCAATATTGCCATCGTCCCCCAGGACGTCCCGGTGGAAAAGGCGATGAATCCCGCGGTCGCCAGGACGACGACCGGGAGCAGCGAACTCGGCAGCTCGTCTCCGATCGCCCCGGAGACGTACTCGCCGGTCTCTAACGCCCCGACCGTCGAGCCGATTCCCCACGCGAGGACGAGGATCGTGACGGCGGTCAGCATGATGCCGAAACCGTCGATCGTCGTGTCCGTCGCTTCCCGGAAGCTGAAGATGTCGTGAACTTTTCCGAGGACGAAGCCGGAGACGACCATCGCGAACGACCCGTAGATCAGTGCGGCCGCGTAATCGGCGTCGATGACCATGTCACCCCACGAGTCGAGCTCGCCGATCGGCGGCGAGCCGGCCGCGTAGTACCCCGTCCACAGCGCCGTTCCGATCGTCACGGCGATGAGGACGATGACTGGCCCGAAGAAGCTGCTGAGTCGCGGATCCGTGACGGACGGTTGGCCGAGGTCGGCTTCGACGTCCTGCATCGGCTGGGCGTCGTCGCGGTAGACCTTGCCCGTCTTCCAGGAGCGGTGCTCCGCGTCGAGCATCTCGCCGTAATCCCGTCCCGAGAGGACGACGATCCCGACCATGACGATCGCCAGGATGGCGTACATGTTGAACGGGATCGAGTTGAAGAAGATCTCGAACGCCGACGGATCCCCGGCGCCGTCCAGGCCGAGCTCCCCGTAGGCGTCCTCGATCAGGCTAATCTGGAATGCCACCCACGAGGAGAGGGCGATCGTCGCGACCGGCGCGGCCGTCGAGTCGACCACGTAGGACAGCTTCTCGCGCGAGACCTGGAGCTGGTCGGAGACGTCCTTCATCGACGACCCGACGATGGCCGTGTTGGCGTAGTCGTCGAAGAACATCACCAGCCCCAGCACCCCGGTCGCGAGCATTCCCTTTCGCGGACTGTCGAGGCGCTCCAGCGCCCAGTCCCGCACCGCGTACGCGCCGCCGAGGTTCCAGATCATCGCGACCCCGGATCCGAGCAGCAGCGTGAAGATCAGGATCTGGGTGTGGAACGGATCGGAGATGGCCTCGACGATCCAGTCGAACGTGGTGAAGAAGCCGAAACCGTCCGCGAGGACCCCCTCGACCCAGCCGAGGGGATCGCTCAGCGGATCCGGCCCGCCGGCGTACAGGATCCCGCCGGACCAGATCCCGAGAAACAGCGACAGGACTGCCTTTCTCGTTACGATCGCCAGTACGATCGCCAGTAATGGCGGTATCAACGATAGCGCGCCAAATTCTGACATGGGTGTGAATATCACACCCGGAGTGTATAAATTTACGTGATGGTCTAGCCTGATACGTGGATATTCCGGCGGTCTGTCCCGTCTGTTCCCAGACTGGTCGCTGGCTACGGTCGTCGCTAGTCACCCGATAGGTCGTCCCCCGCACTCCCTGCGCTGACCGTTCACCGCCGCAGAATCAGTTTCATCACGTCCTCGTCTTCGAGGACGTGGTCCGTGCCGACCTGCTGTTCGTCGTGCGTGGCGCTCGGGCCGGAGATTCGAGCGAAGCGAAAGCGGTCCTCGAAGTCGCCGCCCAGTTTCTCGATGGCCTCCTGAATGGTGGCGCCCTCCTCGACGACGAGTGGCTCCTCCCAGTCGACGCCGCGACCGGGTTTGTCCATGTAGACCCTGATGAGTCCCAGGTTCTCCCAGATCCGGTCTTTCAGCGCCTCGAGGCCCTTCTCCGCTTCGGCGCTGATGAACGTCACCGCCTCGGGGTCGAGGTCGCGCTCGCGGAGCTGCTCGTCGACGGTCTCCTTGTAGCTGGGTTCGATGAGGTCGACCTTGTTCACGCAGGTGATCGACGGGATGTACTCGCGATTGTCCATGAGCCCGTCGACCAGGCGGTCGATGGTGACGCACTCCTGGAGGTTGAGATCGGCGTTGACGTAGCCCTGGTCGCGGAGGACGTCCGTGATGGTCTCCTCGGCTAACTCCTGGTCGGTGCTCGAGGTGATCTTGATCCCGTCTTTGATCTTCGGCCGGACGGTCACCCGCGGCGGCTCCTCGTCGACGCGGATGTTGATGTCGTACAGCTCTTCCTGGAGGCGATCGTACTGGTCGATCTCGAAGACCGAGAGGACGAAGACGATGAGATCAGCGTTGCGGACGACGGCCAGTACTTGCTTGCCGTCGCCCTTCCCCGTCGCTGCGCCCTCGATGAGTCCGGGAACGTCGAGCAACTGGATGTTCGCTCCCCGATGGTT
>SLIS01000416.1 GCA_007135505.1 Halovivax sp. | reverse complement strand
TCTTCTCGTCGTCGCCCTCTGCCAGGGCGACCCGCTTCGGATCGCTCTTGGCCTTGTTGAGCACGACGCGCATCATCTCGCGTGACTTGCCCAGTCGAGCCTCGAGTTCGGCCTCGTACCGCTCGAGATCGAGCGAGACGCGGGCAGCGTCCGACTCGATCGCCGCCTCGGCGACCGCCGGTGCGACGCGGAAGAGGACCCGCGGGTCGACCGGTTTCGGGATGATGTACTCCGGCCCGTACTGGATCGGATCGTCACCGTATGCCTTGACGACCGCATCGGGGACGTCCTCTCGAGCTAGTTCCGCCAGGGCGCGCGCCGCTGCTACTTTCATCTCCTCGTTGATGTCCGTCGCCCGGACGTCGAGTGCGCCACGGAAAATGAACGGGAATCCGAGGACGTTGTTGACCTGATTCGGGTAATCGGATCGGCCGGTCGCCATGATGACCGTGTCCTCGCGAGCGTCCTTGGCGTCCTCGTAGGTGATCTCCGGATCCGGATTCGCCATCGCGAAGATGATGGGATTCGGACCCATCGAGCGGACCATCTCCTGGCTCACGATCCCGCCGATCGAGAGCCCGACGAAGACGTCCGCACCCGCCATCGCGTCGGCGAGATCGCCCTCCGGAACGTCGCGGGCGAACTCCCGTTTGTACTCGTTGAGTTCGTTCCCCGCTGCGCGTTCTTCGGTGATGATTCCGGAGGAATCGCACATCGTAATGTTGTCGCGTTCGCAGCCGAGTGAGACGTAGAACTGGGCGGTCGCGAGCGCACTTGCACCCGCGCCAGAGAAGACGATTTCGAGGTCGGCGAGGTCCTTTTCTGCCACGTCGGCCGCGTTGAGCAGCGCCGCACCGGAGATGATAGCGGTGCCGTGTTGGTCGTCGTGGAAGACAGGAATGTCCATCTCCTCGCCGAGGCGCTCCTCGATGGTGAAACAGTCCGGGGCCGCGATGTCCTCCAGGTTGATGCCGCCGAAGGTCGGCTCCATCATCGAGACGGCGTCGATGAACCGCTCCGGATCGGCAGTATCGAGTTCGATGTCGAACACGTCGATATCGGCGAACCGCTTGAACAGGACGCCCTTTCCCTCCATCACGGGCTTCGAGGCCTGGGCACCGATGTCACCGAGCCCGAGGACCGCCGAGCCGTTGGAGACGACGCCGACGAGATTCCCCTTGGCCGTGTACGTGTAGGCGTCGGTCTCGTCCTCGTGAATCTCCGTACATGGAGCGGCGACGCCGGGTGAATACGCGAGCGAGAGGTCGAGCTGGGTGTTGGTCGGCTTCGTCGTCGATATTTCCAATTTCCCCGGTGGATCGATGCGGTGGTACTCCAGCGCGTCCTCGTCCAGTCCCATACCGTCACAGTCGCGTGAACGACTACAAAGGTTGTGGACCGACCGGAGACATATCAACCGCTGGACCTGGTCGGTGACTGCCCCCGAGACCGGTGATCGGTCGATCAGGTTCGCGGCGAAAAGAAGCGATTCGGCCGGAACGGACACCAGTGGGTGGCTGGCCAGTCCCGAACGGTCCGATCGCTCAGGGCCACCGGAGTAGGCACAGCTTACAGCGTCGGCCCAGCGTGACGACGAGACGGCAGCTAGCGATCCGGCACGGTGGGCGGCTGCAGTCGCTCCACTGTAACACACGCTCGTTCGCTCGTGCGCCAGCCGGCAGTGATCGGTCGTTTCGACTCTTTTATACGGCCACACTCGAAGTGGCGAGTATGCAGGTCGCGCTCGGTGGCACGTTCGATCCGATCCACGACGGCCACCGACGACTGTTCGAACGTGCATTCGAGCTCGGCGACGTCACCGTCGGGTTGACGAGCGATTCGCTCGCGCCCGCGACGAGACACGTCGATCGATACGTCCGCCCCTTCGACGAACGGGCGGCGGACCTTCGCGCGGAGCTCGAATCGTACGCCGAGTCGCGCGATCGATCGTTCGAGGTCCGAACGCTCGACGAACCGACCGGGATCGCCACCGAACCGCAGTTCGACGCCCTCGTCGTCTCGCCGGAGACCGTCGACGGCGGGAAACGGATCAACGCGCTGCGTCGCGAAGCGGGCCACGACCCCCTCGAGATCGTCGTCGTTCCACACAGCAGAGCCGAAGACGGCGACATCATCTCCAGCACCCGGATCGTCAACGGCGAGATCGACGAACACGGAAACCTCACGCCGGATCGCACCGGTCGAGACTATCAGTCCGAGTCGAATTGAACGGGAATCAGCATTCCCCCGAGATCGGGGACATCGACAGTACCGTGGTCTACCGGACATATCCCCCGAATTCTCAACCGTCGTCCGGGCCACCCACGTGGGGTCCGACTACCAGTTCGGCGGCTCGAGACCGGCAGCGGCAAGCTGGTCCTTCCAGCGAGATTGTATCGAGAGTCTGGAGACGTCGAGCGCGTCGGCGACCTCGCCCTGCGTCCGGCCGTCCCCCGCGATCAGCGAACCGGCGTAGAGACTCGCCGCGAGCACCGCTCGTTTCGAACGCGGCTCGTCCGGAACGTCGGACAGAAAGAGATCGACCGCCGTCGAACGAGCGTCCGTCGAGAGGTCCAGGCGCTCTGCCGCCTGTTCGAGTTCGTCGATCCACGCCCCCTGCGCGAGACGCTCGCTGGCGTTGTACATCCATCCCGACAGAGCAGTTGCGAGCGCATAAATCCACCCCCCTGCTCGACCAACTTCGACACGCGGTGAAACAGTTCCGACAACGATCACGTACCGATCCCAACGGAGAGCTACCGAGACACCCGTATTCGAGTGATTCAAGATTCCGTTGGCTACGACCCTATTACTAACACCCCTCCGGCGCGCAGGTGTTCGTACCCTATCGTGGCGTCGGGACCACTGTCATGTCCAATCCCACCTGCAAACTCGTCTGCACCGGCTGCGGGCTCGAAATGCCGTACCAAGATCGGGCGCTGGCGGAGCAGGCGGCAGAACTGCACCAGCTTCGAGACGACGAACACGTCACGTTCATCGTCCCGCCGGACTGGACACCCGAGGAACCGGTCACGCATCGGTGACCGACAGGTTCTTACTCGATACGAGAAGTAGTAGCGACTGCGCGCGGGTAACCAAGCGGCCAACGGTGCAGCGCTTAGGACGCTGTGGTGTAGACCTCCGCAGGTTCGAATCCTGTCCCGCGCATACCGCCGCGAACGGACGTGAGCGGCGCGTATGCGCGACGAAGGATTCGTATCAGACGAGTCGCAGCGGCCGACCGGAGGGAGGCCGACCGTCTCGGCGTGGTTCGAATCCTGTCCCGCGCACTTCCCTCCTCCGGAACGCAGACCAAGCACCCCGGAGCCCAGACCAAGCACTCCGGAGCAGACTGGCCGCGACGGATTCGAATCCCGAACGTCCCAGCGTGAACGCAGTCATCGACCCGCACGTCACCCGTCTGTCCGTCGCAGCCGCGTCGGTCGGGACCGCCACCGAAACCCCATTCGTACCATAGCAGAACGGCTTTACGTCGGGCCACACTTTCCCTGCACATGGATTACGAGTCGAGTCTCGACCGAGCGATGGAGAACGTACCGGATATCGGAGGCGACGACCAACGCCTCGACATTCCGGACCCACAACCGCAAAAGGACGGCGCGTTCACCAGGTTTACGAACATGAGCGATATCGCGGATGTCCTCGGGCGGGAGCCGGAGCACCTCCACCGGTTCATCCAGCGCGAGCTGGGGACCAGCGGAAAGTTCGCCGACGGGCGTGGCCGGTACAATGGGAACTTCTCGCAGCAGGACTTCGACGCGGCGATCGACGCCTACGTCGACGAGTACGTCCTCTGTTCGGAGTGTGGACTGCCGGACACCCGCCTCGTTCGTGAGGATCGAACGCCGATGCTGCGGTGTGACGCGTGTGGGGCCTTCCGTCCCGTCACTAAACGCTCGCAGAGTCAGACCCAGCAGCAAGAGCGCGAGGCCGTCGAGGAAGGGCAAACCTACACCGTCGAGATTACGGGCACCGGCCGCAAGGGCGACGGCGTCGCCGAGAAGGGTTCGTACACGATCTTCGTTCCCGGCGCGGGGAAGGGCGAGGTCGTCGAGATCTACATCGAGAACATCTCCGGCAATCTGGCGTTCGCCCGGAAAGCCTGAATCGGACGCCCGTCGCGGAACGTTTTTCTTTCCGACCGGCCCGTTGGGACATTCTGGAATGCGAGCAATAAAGGGTCAGAATTGAGTAGTCCACCCCATGGACGAGACAGTTCGAAAGGGACTCGACGGTGTGGTCGCGGACGAAACGAGACTGAGCGCGATCGACGGCGAGGCAGGCGAGTTGACTATCGGCGGCTTTCCGCTCGACGAACTGGCCGGAAACGCAACCTTCGAGGAGACGCTGTTCCTCCTCTACGAGGATCGACTGCCGACGGGGGAGGAACTCGACGAGTTTTCGGCGCGTCTCGCCTCGTATCGGACGCTCTCGCCGGCGACCCAGTCCGTCGTCGATGCCGCGGCGAGAAATGGGGAGTCGGCGATGGACGCCGCCCGAATGGGAATCGCAAGTGTGTCGCTCGCCCGTGATATAGGAGGGTCCACGGCGGCCGACGAGGGCGCCGAGCGGGACGCGCTGATCGCCGTGGCCCAGCTTCCGGCGATCGTCGCCACGTACTGGCGTGTCCGGAGCGGTGAGGAGCCGCTCGATCCACGGGACGACCTCTCTCACGCGGGGAACTACCTCTATATGCTCACAGGCGAGGAACCGACCGACAGCGAGGTTCGCGGGCTCGAAACCTACCTCAACGCAGTCGTCGACCACGGATTCAACGCCTCGACGTTTACCGGACGGGCGATCGCGTCCACCGAGTCAGACGTCGTCTCGGCCGTCACCGGCGCCGTCGGCGCCCTCAAGGGACCGCTCCACGGCGGTGCGCCCGGCCCGGTTCTCGACATGCTCGAAGAGACCCACGCGGCCGACGACGTCGAGTCGGTCTTGGCGGCGAAACTCGACGCCGGCGAGCGTCTGATGGGGTTCGGGCACCGGGTTTACAACGTTCGTGATCCACGGGCAGCCGTCCTCTCCAAGGCCGCGGAGTCGTTCTACCGGGCCGAGGACGGCGGCGACGAGGCCTTCTACGAATCGGCCCGCGAGACCGAGACGGCGGCGCGGAACCTGTTGGCCGAGCGGCGACCCGATCTCGATCTGGAGACGAACGTCGAGTTCTACACGGCCGTGCTCCTTCGCGGCGTCGGCATTCCGCGCGACCTCTTCAGTGCGACCTTCGCCGTCGCCCGCGTCGGTGGCTGGACGGCCCACGCGCTGGAGCAACTGGCTGACAACCGGATCGTCAGGCCGCGATCCCGCTACACGGGCGAGTACGGTCGGCAGTGGACGCCGATCGACGACCGATAACGACCCCGCCGAGCCGGCATAATCACCCGCGGTTTCCGCCTTCTGAACACTTTTTGCTCCAAGGAAAATGTGGTAGCACATGGCAACGAAGCTTCCCGAGTCCGAGTACGACGGTCGACTGGGTCGGGTTCGCGATCGAATCGCCGAAGCCGACGCGGACGCCGGTGTCTGGTTCGGCGCGACCAGTATCGAGTATCTGACCGGCTTCGACCACATTCAGACGGAACGCCCCGTCGTCCTGGCCGTCACGACCGAGACGGCCGAGATCACGGTACCCCGCCTCGAGGTCGAACGCGTCGAATCGAATCCCCGGATCGACGCCGTCCACCACTACCGGGACTATCCGGGCGGCGAGCCGATCGCCGTCGCCGTCGAGATGCTCTCGGGGCTCGGGGCCGAACGCGTCGTGGCCGACGCCGACGGTGCACCGGGGACGATGGGCTACGAGGGACCGTCGCTCTCCGAGTTTGTCGAGGTCGACGAACAGGCGTGGGTCCCCCGAATGCGCTGGGCGAAGACCGACGCCGAGATCGACCTGATCCGCGAGTCGGCCCGGTGGGGGAACCTGGCTCACCGGTACCTCGCCGACTACACGGAAATCGGCGCCCACCCGGCGACGGTCAGCCAGCGAGCATCGATGGACGCCTCGAGGGCAATGCTCGACACGCTCGGGCCGGAGTACGTGGCCAGAACCCGCGGCTCCGGTCCGGCCCACGCTGGCTACATCACGGGTCCCCAGACCCGGTTGCCCCACGGGCACACGGCGAACCGACGATTGCAGGCGGGCGACGTCCTCGTGACGGGTGCGTCGGCCAACGTCGACGGTTATCACTCGGAGCTCGAGCGGACGATGTTCCTCGGCGAGCCAACCGACGAGCAGGTCCACTACTTCGAACTCATGGTAGAGGCCCAGGACATCGCCATCGACGCGCT
>SLIS01000235.1 GCA_007135505.1 Halovivax sp. | reverse complement strand
GCTGGCGGCGTCGTCGGCGACGGTCACCTCGCCTCGCTCGAGATCGACCTCGACCGCTCCCTCGGCGAACCACTGGACGGCGCGTGGATACGCCCGGAATTCGCCCTCGTAGAGGACGCGCTCTTTCAGCGCCGCCTCGTCGTCGCCCTCGTAGACCGGGACGGGTTCCTGCGTGACGATCGGGCCGGCGTCGACCTCGTCCTCGATAACGGCTCCCTCGTCGTCCGTCGCGTCCGTGACGACGTGGACGGTACAGCCGGTCACCGAGACGCCCGCCTCGAGGGCGTCGCCCCAGGCGTCCGCACCGGGAAACGCCGGCAGCAGCGAGGGGTGCACGTTGAGCGTCGTCGGAACCGCGTCGAGGAAAGTCTCCGAGAGAATGCGCATGTAGCCGTCGAGACAGACCAGGTCGACGTCGTAGCCGTCGAGGGCCGCGAGGACGGCGCGCTCGTGCTCGCGTCGACCCATTCCGTCCTCGAACGGCACGACCTCGGTCGGAATCTCCCGCTCGGCGGCCGACTCGAGGACCGGCGCGTCCCGACGGTCGGTCAATACGACGGACACCGTTGCGCCGCCCGGTTCTCGGTCCGCGATGTTCAACAGGTTTCGCCCCCGGTTACCCGCCATCCCGGCGATGCGCGTCATACTCGAACCACCGCTCGGGCGACGCAAATGGGTTCTGATTCACGCGACCGGGACAGCAAAACCGCAGGGGGCCCGCCAGGAAGGGCGACGGCTCCCCGACCCGATCGATCAGCCTTCCGATACGCTTTTTCGGACTCGCGGCCGA
This sequence comes from Halovivax sp., assembly GCA_007135505.1. The sequence goes on along the minus strand of SLIS01000235.1, from coordinate 5,528 downwards.
TTCGAGGGTATGACAGACAGGGATTCGCTCTACGCCGTCTCCCCGCTCGACGGTCGCTACGCCGGTCGGACCGAACCGTTACGGCCGTACGCCAGCGAGGCCGGCCTGATGCGGGCCCGCGTCCGCGTCGAGGTGGAGTACCTGCTCGCGCTGGCCGACCTCGAAGCGACGCCGCTTTCCATCGGTGCCGACACGCAGACGGCGCTTCGCGCGGCCTACGAGGACTTCGACGCTGACGACGCCGCCGTGATAAAGGAGATCGAGACGACCGGTCACGGCCCGTTCGAGGCGACCAACCACGACGTGAAGGCCGTCGAGTACTTCCTGCGGCTGCAACTGCCGGAGGAAAGCGACGCAGCCCCGTGGATTCACTTCGGGCTGACGAGCGAGGACGTGAACAACCTCGCCCACCGGCTGCTCGTCCGCGACGCCGTCACCGAGGTGCTGGTGCCGGCCATCGAGGACGTCCGGGCCGAACTCGCCGAGCAGGCCCGCGAGCACCGCGACCGACCGATGCTCGCCCGCACGCACGGCCAACCTGCGACGCCGACCACCTTCGGCAAGGAGATGGCCGTCTACGCCGCCCGGCTCGACAACGCCCTCGAGCGGATCGCCGACGCCACCGACCGGCTTCGTGGCAAGCTCGGTGGGGCCTCGGGCACCTACGCCGCCCACCACGCCGCCTACCCGGACGTCGACTGGCCCGCCGTCGCCGAGGACTTCGTCACCGACCTCGGCCTCGACTTCGAGCCCCTGACCACCCAGGTCAACCCCTGTGACGACCTCGCCGCGCTGTTCGACGCGCTACGCGGGGCGAACCAGGTGCTGCTCGACCTCGATCTGGACGAGTGGCTCTACGTCTCCGATCGCTACCTCGGCCAGGAGGCGACCGCCGGCGAGACGGGCTCGTCGACGATGCCCCACAAGGTGAATCCGATCGACTTCGAGAACAGCGAGGGCAACCTCTCGAAGGCCAACTCTGACCTGCACTTCCTCGGAGAGTACGTCACTACGTCGCGACTCCAGCGGGATCTGTCGGACTCGACGGTCAAGCGAAACATCGGCGCCGCGTTCGCTCACTGTCTGATCGGCTACACCAAGACCCGCGACGGACTCGCGACGGTCACGCCGACCGAGGCGGTGATGGACGACGAACTCGCGAACACGCCCGAGGTGATCGGCGAGGCCGTCCAGACGATCCTCCGTCGCGAAGGTCGCGACGACGCCTACGAGCGCGTCAAGGCCCTCACCAGGGGACAGCGGGTCACGATCGAAGACTTCCGGGAGCTCTTCGCGGAGCTCGACGTCGACGAGGACGTCCGCGAGGAACTCCAGGCGTTGACCCCGTCCGGGTACACGGGCGTCGCCTCGGGGCTAGTGGACACCCTCGAGGAGTAACCCCCGCTGCTATTGACTACCGACGTAGAGTATCGATCGTGTCCCGGACGAACGCGGACGGGCCGGGCCTCGGGCACCGAACGGTTCGCCGGATCGAAACGGTCGTCGTAAACCCGCTCGTCACGTGGATCCTTCGCTCTCGGTTCCACTGGCTGCTCAGCTCCCGGTTGCTGGTCCTCAATTACGAGGGTCGCGTCTCCGGAGCACGGGTTTCGACGCCCGTCCTGTACGAACGAGACGATCGCGCGATCGTGGTGACGACCGGGCGACAGGAGGCCACCTGGTGGAAGAACTTTCGCCGCGAGCATCCGGCGATCCTCCGGCTCGAGGGCACCACCGTGGAGACGACCGGTTCCGTGCTGACCGACCCCGATCGAACCGCGTCCTGGGTCGACGAGCTGACCCACCGGTCCCGGCTCTGGTCGTGGCTCCTCGGCCGGTTCGGCTCTGGCGAGGGTGAACGACCCGACCCCGAACAGCTAGCTGACCGCATCGCCATCGTTCGATTCGTCCCCGCGTGAACCGGGGAACTCGCTGCTGGTGGTCCCCTCGAAATCCGTCCCGTCGTCACGGCAACGAACGAATCCGCACCGATAAAGTGGCCGGCCTCCAAGCGTCGACGATGATCGATCGACTCTACCCGGAGATCGCGACGGCGGTCCTCTTCGTCGTCGCGCTCATCTGCATGCTCGCGCTGCTTTACATCTCGCTGAACTGGGACTGAGCTGCCGGACCTTGCAATCAGGCCGTCCGCTCCGTGATCTTCGCCATCGTCTCTTCCCCGAGGTTCCGGGCCAGCAACGGGATGTCGGCTTCGTAGAGCCACCGACTCACCAGCGCGTAGTGGACGCCACACTCGATGGCGATCCACCACTGGGTCAGTTCCTCCTCGTGGAACATCGTCCGAAGGCGTTCGTCGTCCGGCTTTCGCTCGAGCAGCGAACCGCCGAAACCGTCACCCGCCTCCAGGTGAATCGCCCCGCGGTGCTCGAGGAGGTACCCGATCAGGTACGCCGCCCCCTGGTCGTCGAGCGTGCGGTTCTCGCCGAGGGACTCCTTCCAGTCGTCGTAGACGGTCTTGACGGCCTCGGCAGGCGTCTCGTCGTCGAAATCGGGGGCGTGTCGCTGTACGAAGGGCTGGAGTTCCTCGCCGGGAACGCCGCGGACGGCGATCACGTCTTCCCACGGGACTGGGTCCATCTGGTCCATGACGGTCGTGGGAACCAAAATGGTAAAGTTGTTGGGGTTTTCTCGGCGACGAGAGGCCGAGTCGGGCCCGGTGGACAGGCGATGAGTTACGAAGCGGCGATCAGAACTCGAACGGCCAGTCGCCGATGATCTTCATTCCCTCGGCCAGGTCCGCCTCCTCCAGTTCCGTCGCGATCTCGCTCGTCTCGCGGTGTGAGACCGTGAACTCGTCGTCGGCGAGCGTCGCCGCCAGTTCGGATAGGACGATCGCTTGCTCGCGGTGGTTGCGCCGGTCTAGCTTGTCGAACGTGTCCGCGAAGGTGTGTCCCCAACCGCGACCCGACTCGCCGGTCTCGCTCATCATCATGTAGCCGGGGACGCCGCGCTGGACGTAGGGCCAGTGGTCGCTGTGGGGATTCGGTTCGGGAACGGTGCTCGCGGGATGGCTGAAGCGGTCCGAGACCGACTCGGCGAGGTCGATCAGTTCCGGAAAGCCGCTCGGGAACACCCGGAGCGTCCGCCCGCGAGTGACGCCGTCGTTGTTCAGTATCGCCTTGACGGCCTCCGGGTCCCTGCGCTCGGCGTCGACGCTCGAGCCGACGAGGCCGACCTCCTCGGAGCCAAACGCGACGAACTCTACGCGCGTATCGAGTTCGTCCTCACGGATTGCGAGGGTGTTTGCGATCTCGACGACCATCGCCGTCCCCGCGGCGTTGTCCATCGCCCCCTCGGCGATGTCGTGGGCGTCGACGTGACTCGTCACGAGGACGCACTCGTCGGTGTCGGGGCCGAGTTCGGCGTGGACGTTCTGACTGGTCGCCGGGTGGATGTCGGCCTCGACCGCGACCGTGACCGACTCGCCGTCGAACCGCCGAGCGAGTCGGGCGCCCACCTCCGAACTGACGCCGAGCGCCGGAACATCGCCGATGGGGTCCTCGGGCGTCCCGACGCTACCGGTCGGCGGGAGACAGCCCTCGACGTGGTTGCGGTAAACGAAGGCGGCCGCACCCGCTTCGACCGCGTGGTAGTACTTCTCCCGGCGGTGGATGTAGCGATCGAAGTGATCCGGTACGTCGCTTCTGGCCATGGCGACCTTCCCCTCGAGGTCAGCGTCCTCGAAGTCCGCCGGCAGGCCGTAGCCGACGTCGACGAGTTCGGCCGTCACCTCGCCGGCAGGACTGCGCGGCAGGGCGATGCAGTCCTGCTCGGTTCCGCCCACGGCCAGTCGACTCGTGCCACGCGTCCAGCCCTGAATGTCGAACTCCTCGAGTCGGACGTTTTCGGCCCCTGCCGCAGTTAGCGCGTCCCGAGTCAGTTCTGCACCCTCTCGTTCTCCCTCGCTACCCGCCATTCGATTGCCCACGTCGACCAGGTCCTCGAGCAGCGACCAGCCGGCGTCGCTCGTGTACGTCTCCGCGATCCACTCGGTCATGTGCCTTCGTGTCGTGGGCGGCTGCGTAAGCGTTCTGGTCGCGGCAGCGGAGACGTGCCCGCCGTCGGAGCCGAGAACGAACGGTAGACGTAAGTGAAAATGCCGCCATCCTCGGCTCGATGGAGCGTCGACGCCTGCTCGCGAGGCTGGCGGCCACCGCTGGCGCCGCGACGCTGGCCGGTTGTGCGCAGGTTCGCCAGCGGGTACGCTCGTCGACCGACGAGCTCCCGGCCGGCGTTCGGTCGCCGCGAACCCTGTCCCGCTGGCTCGACGAACGTGGGATCCGGAGCCAGGAAATGGCGTTAGTCCTGTACACCTCGACGGCAGGAATACGTGCACAGACCGACGAGTTTACCGACTCGCTCTCGATATCCCGCGCGAGTCGATACCCCCAGACGCCGATCGAACGGACGGACGAAGCGACGCTGATCGAAGCGCCCGACGCCGGTGTGTACCTGACAACGGGAACGATCGACAGGGAGGCCATCGTGACCGCCATCGAGGAGGACGTTCCGTCGCCGACGGCCGAAGTCGAGACCGTCTCCGTCTATCGACTCGGAAGCCGCTCGGCCATCGGCGTGGGGCCGGACGTGCGCATCGAGGCGATGCGCGCGGACCGACCGGTCGAGACGATCCGACGCCACCTCGAGCGATGGAACGCCAGTCCGTTCGCTGGCCCACGAGGCGGATCGAGGGACTGGCCGACGAATCGGGACCGAACCGAGGCGTTCCGCCGAGCCGTCTCGCGAGTCGTTACCGGCCTTCCGGCCGGCCACCGGGTGTATCTCCAGTCGCCGGGTCCTGGGGCGTTCAGGGAGGGTCGCAGGTACACCGATGCGTTCCCACCCGCGGTCGGGCTGTCCTACGCCGTCCACGGCCAGACGACGGCAGTAACACTCCTCGCAGCGTTCCCGGAGTGGACCGAAGCGAACGAGACCCGATTGCGGGAACTGGCCGACCAGACGCCGCTGTTTTCGCTCCCATCCGACGCACAGTACACGATGAACGGCGTCATCGGGCGCGTCGAGGGGACTCTGCCAACGAACGAGCTGTGATCGAGCGGCGGTCTCGCGTGCAGAGGTAGCGTCAGATCGAGTGGCCTCGCTCCGAGGTGACGGGCTGCGACGATGCAGCCGTCACTGCAGCTTCCCGACCCGTTCGCTCGCGCCACTGGCCGATCCGTGCAATAACGATATGATACTCGACCACCAGTTTATACCCGATGTATCGGCGGGGGCTGCTCGCACGAACGGTTGCGACTGTCACCGGCGCCACCGGACTCGCCGGCTGTGCGCGGGTGCGCGAGCGGGTGGGCTCGGCGTCGACGGACGATCGGCCGGCGGACGGGTTCCGAACTCGGTCACTCCGTCGCTGGTTCGACACGCCGTGGTCGCACTCCGGCGGCCCGTTCCTGGTCCGCGGCGCGTCGATTTCGGGGCTCCGCGCCGAGACCGATGGCCTTCCCGAAGCGATCCTCGAGGGGTTCGATAGAACGTTCGGGTCGCCGCTC
>SLIS01000104.1 GCA_007135505.1 Halovivax sp. | reverse complement strand
GTTTGCGGATAATCGGGAACGCGACCGCGGAGATGAGGAGCAGGAGCACCGCGTCCTGTAGGTGGGCCATACTGTATGGATCGAGTGTCCCGGTCACGCCGAGACCGGCGAACTCGGTGCCGTCGATCACCGGCATGAGGTCGGTGAAGATCGGCCAGCCGACGAACGGCAGCCCGAGGACGACACAGGCACCCCCGACCGACAGCATCGCGGTGGTCTGGCCGGGTTTGGCGTCGCGAACTTCCCGGTCGCTCTCGCCGTGGAAGAACACGTAGTAGCCGAGTTTGATGAACGAGAGGAACGTGCCGACCCCGCCGATGAACAGCAGGACGAACAGCGGCCAGTGCGCGTCGCCGCCGAAGTAGCCAGTGGCGGCGTCGAACACCATCCCCTTGCTGATGAAGCCGCTGAAGCCGGGAACGGCGGTAATCGAGAGCGCGCCGATGAAGAACGCGACGGCGGTGAGCGGCATCTCGCGCCAGAGCCCACCGAGTTTGTACAGGTCGTTCTCCCGGGTGCGGTAGATAACGACCCCGACGGCCATGAACAGCAGGCTCTTGTAGAGGACGTTGTTGAACAGGTGCCCCATCGCCCCGGCGACGCCGATGGCCGAACCGAGGCCGATGCCGGCGACCATGTACCCAAGCTGGGCCTGGATGTGATAGGACAGGAGCGCCCGCATGTCGTGCTGCAGGAGCGCGAAGACGACGCCATAGACGGCCATCAGCCCGCCCATGTACGCGAGCCACAGGTGTCCCTCGGGGAACGCCCGGAGCAGGACGTAGGCACTCGTCTTCGTCGTGAACGCCGCGAGGAAGACCGAGGCCGCGAAGTGCGGTTTGGGATAGGTGTCGGGCAGCCAGGTGTGGAACCCGATGAACGCGACGTTGACGCCGATGCCCAGCACGGCGAGCATGGCTGGAATCCCCGTCGCGATGCCGCCGTCAATGAGCAGGTCGCCGGTGTAGCCCGTTGCACCCTCGCCGTAGACGAACGTCCCGGCCTGGGCGTAGTGGGCGATGACGGCGAAGAGGACGAGACTGCCGCCGATTCCGTGGGCCAGTGCGTAGCGATAGCCTGCACGGACGGCGTCACGGCCGTAGTGCCAGACCAGTAGCGTGCTCGTGACCGCCATGATCTCCCACATGAATACGAGCACGAGCCAGTCGCCGGCGAAGACCGCCCCGATCGCGCTGGCGACGTAGGCGAGCGCGAACGCAGCCATCACTCGGGGTGCCTCGCTCGAGTAGGCGTAGAGCACCGCGAAGGTACCCAGGAACCCGAGGCCGATGGCGACGAATCGGGTGTACTCGTCGACGAGGTACGGCTGGACGTCGAAGCCGAGGAACGTCATCGAGACGTGCGAGCCCTCGGGAGCGACGAAGGCGATGGCCGTCACGGCAGCGAGGCTGAGTGCCCCGAGGGCGAATCCGGCGACCCGGGGCAGGACGAGCATCAAGAGGGCGGCAGCGAACACTAGCAACGGCGGGTAGATCGCCGTCACGATGTCGATTTCAGTCAAGAACGCTCACCCCCGTGACGCCCTCGACGATGGTGTTCGCCAGCTCGAGGAAGACGGCGTAGTCGGGAACGATCCCGAGGACGACCGCGCCGGTGACGATGATGGTAATCGGCATCAACATGAGCCAGGTGCTCTCCCCGAAGGAGCGCGCCGAGTAGCGTTTCCAGCCACCCGGCGGGGCGCCACCGTGGTGGTGATGGTCGTCGTGGTGGTCGCCGTGATCGTGGTGGTCGTCGGCGTGTTTTTCGTGGCCTGTGCCCTCGTGGGCGGGTTCGGGTCGCTCGTCGGCGTCGCCGTCGGCGTCCGAGCCAGCACCGAACGGAACGTCCGCGTCGCTCGGGTTGTCGTCGACCGCGTAGGCGGGTTCGTCGGTGTCGTCCGTGTCGTCGTGGGTTCGCGCATCAGTATCTGTTTCGTCGCCGTCCGGGCGACCACCGTCGGCCGCCACCGCCTGTTCGTCCCCGCTTTCGTGAGCGAGCAAGCCGTAGGACTCCCGTTTCCCGCCGGCGGGGAACTCGAGCAGCGGTTTCGCGTCGTGGCGATCCTCGCTCTCGAAGAACGCGGTGTAGACGATCGGCCAGAGGTACGCGATGTTCAGCACGCCCGAGACGATCAGGGCACCGGCGAAGATCCAGAGCCAGGTGGCCTCGAGGCCGAACGCCGTCACGTCCGCGCCGCTCGCGGCGCCGATCAGCAGGTAGAACTTGCTGACGAAGCCAGCGAGCAGCGGGATGCCGGCCATGCTGGCGGCCCCGAGGGCGAACGCAGACATCGTGACGGGCATTCGTTTCCCGATACCGGCCATCTCGCTGACGTAGTCGGTGTGAGTCTCGACGTGCACGGCCCCGGCACAGAAGAACAGGGTGAGCTTGCCGAACGCGTGGGCCGGGATGTGGAGCAGCGCCCCGAGCACCGCGATCGGGTGGAGCATCGAGAGCCCCAGCACGATGTAGGACAGCTGGGCGGTCGTCGAGTACGCCAGCCGACGTTTGAGGTGATCCTTCCGGAGCGCGATGATGCTCGCCGCGGTCAGCGTGAACGCGGCGAGGATCGCCACCGGTACGTTGAGCGGGACGTCGCCGACCACCGGGGCCGACAGCGGGAACGCCCGCGGGAACTCGAGGCCGAAGACGTCCAGATACACGCGGGCGACCCCGAAGGCGCCGGATTTGACGACGGCCACGGCGTGGAGCAGCCCGGAGACGGGCGTTGGCGCGACCATCGCGTCCGCGAGCCACGAGTGTAGGGGCATCACCGCGGCTTTCACGCCGAAGCCGGCGATCAGCAGGTAGAACGCGGCCTGGGCGATGGCCGGATCGGCCGCGGCAGCGTCGGTCAGAAGTCCGATGCCGCCTGCCTCGAAGGCGAGGGTCGCCTCGCCGGCCTGGGCCGTCAGCCAGTAGACCAGGACGGTGCCGGCGAGCAGGAACACCCCCCCGCCGAAGAACGTGTAGGTGAGGTACTTCCGGCCGGCGATCCGCGCCTCCGAATCCTCGTTGTGAGCGACCAGCGGATAGGTCACGAGCGAGAGCAGTTCGTAGAAGACGAAGATCGTGAGCAGGTTCGAGGCGAACGCGATGCCCACGGCAGTCGACAGGCTGGCTGCGAACGCCGCGAAGAATCGGGTCTGGGCGTGTTCGTCGAGCCCGCGCATGTACCCTGCCGCGTAGAACGAGGTGAAGATCCAGAGGAAGCTCGCGAGCAGTGCAAAGAGCATCCCCAGGGGATCCGCTCGCAGCGCGAAGTCCACGCCGGCGACGAACTCGAGGCCGGTCGCCTCGCTAAAACTCCACTGGTAGACCGTGCCCGACATGACGCCGGGGAGCATGCTCGCGACGATGGCGAACTTCGAGAGAGCGGCCAGGACGGACCAGCCTTCCCGGACGTTTGGATGGCGATACGACGCGACGATGAAGACCACGGCGATCGCCGAGACGAGTACGGCAGCCAGCGGTCGCGGGTCGGTAACGACGTGTTCAGACATCAGGCAGACACCTCCAGGTCAGCGGATTCGACGAACGGCGCGAGCAACTCGAAGAAGACGTCCCCGGCGAAGCCGAGGGCGACGGCCAGGACGGCAGCGACGACGAGGAGTGCGAGCATCCCCACGGTGACCCGCCGTGTTCCCGTCGAGTGGCCGCCGTCGGTGACGGGCGTTCCGGCGCCGTGATCGGGGTTGTGGTCGTACTCATGGCCACGGCCGTGGGGCGACTCGAGCACGGACGCCGGCGTGAAGTACATCTTCTCGAGCAGGCGGGCGACGTACGCCAGCGTGAGCATCGTGCTGAGGAAGATGACCCCGGCGACCGTCCAGGCCTGAGCCTCGATAGCCCCGACAGCGATGTACCACTTCCCGATGAAGCCGATCGACGGCGGGATGCCGACGAGGGCGATCAGGATGATGGCCATCGACCCGGCAGTGTAGGGGCGACTCGAGGCGAGGCCGGCGTACTGGTCGACGGTTCGGGCGCCGTAGCCGAGGGCGACGATGCCGACGGCGATGAACAACCCGGCTTTCATCAGGCCGTGACCGACGAGGTGGATCAGCGCCCCCACCAGCGCCGTCTCGGTGAGCAGGCCGTAGGCGGCGACGATGAGGCCGAACTGGGACACCGAGGAGTACGCGAGCATCCGTTTGACGTCGGTCTGGATGACGGCGAGCGTGCTCCCGGCGACGACGCTCACCGCACCGACGGCGACGACGATCTCCGTCGCGTACGGCGTCGCGGCGATGAAGTCGGCGCCGAAGACGGTGAACATGAGCCGTGCCAGCGCGTACGCCGACACGGTCGAGACGAGCGCCGCGATCAGCGGCGTCACGCCGTCGGGGGCGTGCTGGTAGGCGTCGGGTTGCCAGCTATGCAGCGGCCACTGGGCCACCTTGATCGCGAAGCCGACGAAGATGAACGCGAACGCGGCCCGGGCGAGTTGCAGGTTCTGGCCCTCGAGCGTGGACACCGTTTCCGCGAGGTCGATCATGTTCAGGGTACCCGTCGCCATGAAGAGGAAGCCGACGCCGATCAGGTAGATCGACGCGCCGACGGTGCCGATGATGAGGTACTTGAGCGCGGCGACCGCCGATTCGGGCCCGTCGCCGCTCGAGATCAGTGCGTACGTTCCGAGGCCGACGATCTCGAGGAAGACGAACATGTTGAACACGTCGCCGGTCATCGTGAGGCCGAGCAAGCCGCCGACGAGCAGCAGGTAGCCGCTGTAGAACGTGTTCCCGCGGGGGCCGCCGACCCGGGTGTAGGCGAGCAAGCCCAGTGCGGTACCGGTGACGAGCAGGGCGATCATCGTCGAGAGGGTGTCGGCGACGAGTTCGATCCCCATCGGCCGGGGGAAGCCGCCGAGCTGGTGGATGACGGCGACCTCGAGGTTCGTTCCGGAGGCGCCATAGACCCGCGTAGCGAGGTAGACGGTTCCGGCGAACAGGGCGAGCGTCGTCGCGAGGGTGACAGACCACCCCGTCCGATCGTATCTGAGCCCGAGGGCGATCGGTACCGTAGCCATCAGGATCGGCACGACGACGAGCAGGGCCGGCAGGAGGTCGACGTTACTCATCGGCACGCACCTCTCGGAGGGTGTCCTCGCGCAGCGTCCCGTACTCGGAGTGGATTCGGACGATCAGCGCCAGACCGACCGCCGTGAGCGCGATGCCGACGACAATAGCCGTCAGGACGATCACGTGCGGGAGCGGGCTGGCGAGCAGGAGTTCGCTCGAACCGGCTTCGACGCTCGAGTCGGCCGGGACGACCGGCGATCCGCCGCCTTCGACGTAGGCGACGGCGACGAAGAACAGGAAGATCGCCGTCTGGAATAAGTTGACGCCGATCAGCTTCTTGACGAGGTTCTCGCTGGCGATGGTCATGTAGAGACCGATACCGAGCAGGACGAACATCAGCGCGTACGCGTAGCGACTGGCGAGGATTTCGATCATTCGTCGTCACCTCCGCGTCCGGAGCCGTCGGTTCGCGTCGGCGTGAAGCCCGCCGCCGTCGCGAAAAAGAGCGTGATGACCACGCCCGCGACGATCAGGGCGATGCCGCCGACCTCGATGGCTTCCATCCCCCACTTCGTGCCGTCGGGAATGCCGAGGACAGTGTCGAACAGCCGGTACTCGAGGAACGCCCCACCGAGAGCGATCGTCGCCAGCCCGACGCCGACGAAGATGGCGACGCCGCCGGCGACGAGGCCGACGAGAACGCTGTTTTTCAACCACTGCCGGGTCGGTTCGATGCCGAACGCAAAGGCCAGCATGAGGACGGTGACACCGATGATCGCCCCGCCCTGGAAGCTCCCGCCGGGTGTGTCCGCCCCGTGGAGGGTCATGAACATCCCGTAGGTGAGCGTGAACGGGGCGATGATCTTCACCGCCGTCAGGATGACCTGACTTTCGGTGTAGGTATCCTCGTAGCCGGTCGTGTTCCGATCGACCATCAGGCGAACACCTCACGTTTCAGTACCAGGAGCGTCGCGATACCGGCGGCGAAGACGACGACCGCCTCGCCGAAGGTGTCGAACCCTCGGTAGGCCGCCAGCACCGCGGTAACGGCGTTCTGGACGCCCGTGTCATCGTAGGTCTCCTCGAGGTAGGCCTGGGTGACCTCCGGGTTCGACCAGACCGGAGCGCCGGGATCGCCGACGGCGTACATCTCCGGCAGCAGCTGTGTGGCGAGAACGATGACGAACGCGCCACAGACGACGAGCGCCGGGACGTTGACCGACTCGAACAGCTTGTCCGTGCTCGGTCGGGTCGTTCGGGCGATGGTCAACAACAGCAGGATGGTCGTGACGCCGGCACCGATCGCGGCTTCGGT
>SLIS01000359.1 GCA_007135505.1 Halovivax sp. | reverse complement strand
GGCGCGCGCGTCGCTCACGGTGGGCGTCGGCGAGGGGTGAGCGACGGTCGTCACGTAAGGAGAGATTCTTCGCGAGCACTTAGGAATTGTGTCTCGGTTCGACCCGTGCAACGCCGGATCGATGGCGCTTCGCCTGGTCCGAAGTTCGTTCGACGATTCTGGGTAACGTAGGATGTGATCGATTTGTCCGGGCACACGGATCGCCTGATTGCGCGATTCGCCTACGTGGTTCGTCTACGGGCTCGCGCCTGCAGATTCGCGATTCCCCTGCTGGTCTACGTTCACTCCTCCGAGGAGTACCGAGACGATCGCCATCCCGACGCGTCCGTGTGCGAGACACTCACTATCCCTATCGCGGAATTTATGACGCTCGCTTACCTATCTGTGTCCATGACAGACTTCGGTTTGAAGGTGCGGATGGTCGTCGTCGGGGCCATCCTGTTCGCGTTCTACCTCGCGGCAGCGACCGTGATCCACGCGATGACGGGGTTCAATCTGTGGCTCATCCTGGCCGCAGGGCTCCTGATCGTCCCGGCGTTACAGTACAAGCTCGGCAAGTGGATGGCGCTCCGTGGCGCCGAGGACATGCCCGCGGACCCGCGGTACCAGCGCGTCCACCACATGACGGAATCGCTCGCCCGCGACATGGGCGTCCCCGAGCCACGCCTGATGAAACAGGAGATGGGAGTCCCCAACGCGTTCGCGGTCGGTCGCAAGGGCGCGGGCGTCGTGGTCCTCTCCGAGGAGCTCATGGCTATCCTCGACGACGACGAGCTCGAGGGCGTCATCGCCCACGAGCTGGCACACATCAAGAATCGCGACGTCATCACGATGGTCGTCGGTCAGTCGATCGGCATGATCGTCGGCTACGTCGCCTACTTCGCGGTCCTGATGGGCGGCGAGCGCAACATCGGGACGTACCTCCTCGCCATCGCCGCCTCGCAGGTCGCCAACCTGCTGGTGATGATCTTCGTGATGGCGATCTCCCGGTACCGCGAGTACGTCGCCGACGACGACGCGAGGGACGCGATCGGTAGCGGCGACCCGCTCGCCCGTGCGCTGGAGAAGATTTCGGCCGGTGCGGAAGGTCGCGAACAGCAGACCGACGACTCTGTCGCCGCGCTGTGCATCTTCAACGCGGACCGCAGCCTGCTCCAGAGCATCTTCTCGACGCATCCGCCGACGGAGAAGCGGATCGCGAAGCTCCGGGAATAACGCGACGGCTGGTTCACAGACCGCTTCGACCGACTTCCGTACCCATCGCGCCGACCGACAGTTTCATTCGTACCGAGGGGGCCGGCTCGAAAGTGCTATGAACGCCGCTGCGCAACTGTTCGAGCATGTCTAACGTCCACCCCGGCCAGCGGGTCGCCGTGCTGGTCGACGCGCAGAATCTCTACCACTCCGCCCAGAGCCTCCACAGCCGGAACATCGACTACTCCGAACTCCTCGGCGCCGCCGTGGCAGACCGACAGCTGACGCGAGCGATCGCGTACGTCATTCGAGCCGACTCCCCCGAGGAAGAGAGCTTCTTCGAGGCACTCGTCGACATCGGGTTCGAGACGAAGATCAAGGACATCAAGCGCTTCCCCGACGGATCGAAGAAGGCCGACTGGGACGTCGGGATGAGTCTCGACGCCGTAACCCTCGCGAATCACGTCGACGCGATCGTCCTCTGTACGGGCGACGGCGACTTCTCCCGGCTGTGTTCGCACCTCAGGCACGAAGGGGTCCGCCCGGAGGTGATGGCGTTCGAATCGTCGACCGCCGAAGAGCTAATCGCGGAAGCAGACAGTTTTCACGACATCGGCGAGAACGTCGACCGGTTTCTGCTCTGATCCCCGCGCCGTCGCGACTCAGAACGCCCGTGACTCACGGTCTCGAATCGCACAGATAGCGACGGCGCCGATCGTGAGCGCGACGGCGAGTGCGGCCATCCCGTAGAGGACCGGTCCCGACTCGGCCTGCGTGCGGCCGAATACGAGCAGCGGTGCTGTCCCGAGGAGGACGACGCCGAGTCCGACCTGCATCGCGTCCATCAGGAGAGGTAGTTACCAGTGGGGTGGTAAAAATCTCACTATTTCAGTTGATTTTCCCTGGAAAATGATGACGAGGTGGTGTATCGGGCAATTGCAGCCACCTACAGGGGCCGTCGTTGATTGAATCTAAAGATAGGTGCGAGGCGTCACGAAGCGGCGGCGGACGGCGTGGCTGTCCGATGGACGAGTCGATACCCTTTCGGCCGTCGGTCGAGAAGCCGTGACGATGACCGACGCGGACGACCTGGCGGCGCTCAGACGCGTGGCCGACTACCAGTTCGGCGCCGGCGCCGGAACGGCGCTGTTCCCTCGCGAGGAGACACCGACGATTACCCGGACTGGCAGCGGTCGCCCACAACAAGTCCACGTTGACGGCGATCGGCTCGTTTCCTACGGCACCGACGGTCGCTTCACGCTCGGCCTCGAGGGCGGCCGCCGGCTCGCCGAGACGTTCGAGGCGCCGACCGCCCGCGTCGTCGTCGACGACGAGAGCGAGCCGTTCGTCCGCGACGGCAAGAACGTCTTCGCGAAGTTCGTTCGCGACGTCGGCTCAGAGATACGGGCGGGCGACGAAGTGATCGTCGGGCACGAACGCGGCGACCTCCTCGCCGTCGGCCGGGCCGAACTCGACGCCGAATCGATTCGGGACTTCGAGACGGGAATGGCCGTGAAAGTCCGATCGAGCGTCGCGGCCGGCGAATCCGACGCGTAACGGGTCGAGACGGCTACCAGGCACCGTTTGACCCGCCGTCGAACCGCACCGGCGGTCGTCAGCCTTTTGCCCGCGCGTGGCAACGTCTCGGGTATGTTCGGGGGAGGCGGCGGACTCGACCCGCGGAAGATGGAACAGATGATGAACCAGATGGGCATCGACATGGACGAACTCGATGCCGAGGAGGTGATCATTCGAACCGCAGAGCACGACCTCGTCTTCGACAGTCCCGACGTCACCAAGATGGACGCCCGGGGCCAGGAGACCTACCAGGTAATCGGCTCACCCGAGGAGCGCGAGCGTGGCGCCGCAGGGACCGACGACGAGTCGGCAAGCGGCGGAGGGTTCGACGAGAGCGACGTCGAACTGGTCGCGACGCGAACCGGCGCGAGCGAGGACGAGGCCCGTTCGGCGCTCGAGGACAACGACGGCGACCTGGCGGCGGCCGTCGCCCAACTGGAGTGAGCCAGCCGTGACGGTCCTCGTCGTCTACGAGGACCGCGAGTACCTCGTCGAGCCGGGCGAGGAGTTCGGCACCGACCTCGGCGTTCTCGACGTTCCGGAAGACGTCGAACCGGGCCAGACCGTCGAGACCCACCTCGGAACGGAGTTTCGCGTCCGTCGACTGCGCGGCCCCGATCTCTTTCATCACTTCGAGCGGACGGGCGCTCCGATGGTGCCACGCGACGTCGGCCTGATACTCGGCGAGACGGGTATCTGTGCGGGCGATCGCGTCCTCGACGCGGGGACGGGAACGGGCGTCCTCGCCGCCTCGATGGCCCGCGCCGGCGCGTCGGTCGTCACGTACGAGCGCGACGCCGACTTCGCCGAGGTCGCCCGGGAGAACATGGCACTGGCGGACGTCGGTGATGCCGTCGACGTCCGAACCGGTGACCTGACCGCGGAGCTCGAGGAACTCCTCGGGGGCCGCGGGTTCGACGTCGTCACGCTCGACACGGGCGACGCCCCGACGATCGTCGAACGGGCGCCGGAACTACTGGTCGACGGCGGCTTTCTGGCCGTCTACAGCCCGTTCGTCGAGGACACTCGCGAAGTGGTGCAGACGGCGAATGCGGCCGGACTGGCCGACGTCCGAACCCGGGAGACGATCCAGCGCGAGATGGACTTCGACGAGCGTGGTTCGCGCCCCTCGACGGCACCAGTCGGGCACACCGGCTACCTGACGCTCGCGAGAAACGACTAGGAATCGACGGCGTTCGAATTCGACCGCACTCGCAGCCCTCACCGGTATTTGGACCGGGCCACGTGGCCTGTCCGTACGAGCGAAGCGAGTGCGGTTCCCCTCACTGATCGCGGTTTCCCGACTGTTCGGACTTCGGCCTCGCCGTCGGCCTTTTCATCGAAGTTTTTGCGGGGTTCGAGGCCCGTCTCCGGCGGCCGAGAACCCGAGAAGAAGTTCGGTGTTAGTGATCGTCCTCGCGCCACTTGTGCTCGCATTCGGTACAGATGAAAAAGCGCGTCTCGGATTCGTCGGCGGAGCGGGTCTGCTGGAGGTACCAGTACGCGCTGTCGTTGTCGCACTCCGGACACAGGGCGTCGGTTTCGGGGAGCGAGGAGTGCTCGGCGGACTCGATGACTTCGCTGGCTTCCTGGTCTGCGGTGATGGTGTATTCGGCGGCGTCGCCTTTCGGTTTCTCGAAGCCACAGCTGCCACAGACCCACGTGCCGTCGTCGGCTTTCATCATCGAACCGCATTCGTCGCAGAATTCCATTGGTGTCGGAAAAGTGGCGGGCCGAGCGACTTAAGCGGCCTGTTTGGTGGCGAGCGCCGTGGTGTGGACTGTCATCGAGGGGCCACGGTCGGGCGCTAGCCCTCGCCTTCCGACTGGTACGGTTCGCCGACGGCTTTGCGCGGGAGGGCGGCGAAGAGTTCGGACTCGAGTTCGTTCTCGCTGTCGAATCGATCGGGGTCGACCAGTTCGAGCGTCTCCGCGATCGTCGTCTCGCCGTCCGCGAGCTGGAGTCGCGTCGCACCGAGCTGGGCCTCGACGTCCGCCTGCGAGACCGGGTACGAGAGCGTTTCGAGCCGCTCGCCGAGTTCGTTGAGGGTGATCGTGTCGGCCATGTTCGACTCTTCGCCGTGCAGGGCCATGTACTGTCCCCGTACTCGCCTGGATAGTCAGTGATTCCAACCGGTCGACCGCGGGATCACCGCTGACCGATCGCTGGGAGCCAGGCGGCCCGCACACCGGGACCCGACAGTTCGGTTCGCCGTCGTTGCATTTCGGTTCGAAACCATCATGGACGCCGGTTGCCAAGTGGAACGTAGATGCTCCAGTCGCTGGCTCGTCGCGTCCACGGCGCTTTCGCCGTGGACCGGCGAGTCTTCGCCCTGGCGTTCGCCAGACTCGCGGACGGAATCGGAAACTCGTTCTTGGTGATCGTGATTCCGCTGTACGTCGCCAGCGACGTCGTGACTGGGGCGACGTTCGGACTCGAGGAGGCGATGATTATCGGGATCGTCCTCTCGCTGTACGGGCTCCTGAACAGCCTGCTACAGCCGTTTACGGGCCGACTGTCGGACAGTCAGGGCGCCCGCAAGCGGTTCATCCTAATCGGGCTGGCCGGATTGGCGACGACGAATTTTCTCTACCTGTTCGCCGGTACCTACCTCTCGCTCGTGGTTATTCGGGCGTTGCAGGGTGTCAGCGTCGCGTTCATCGTCCCGGCGTCGATCGCGTTGATCAACGAGCTCGCGACGAGCGGCAAGCGCGGGGGCAGTATGGGCGTCTACAACACGTTCCGGCTGGTGGGATTCGGAACCGGACCGGTGGCCGCCGGCGCGGTCGTCGCAGCGGGTCCGTACGACCTCTCGCTCGGCAGTTCCGCGATGACGGTTAGCGGGTTCGAGATGACGTTCCTGATCGCGACGCTGACGGCGCTCATCAGCCTCACGATGGTCACCGTCCTGATTAGCGATCCGAAACGAACCCGGGCCGCTGCCGGCGGCTCGCCGTCGGTCGAGTTCCGGGATCCGCGAGGGAAACAGCTTCTCAACCCGGTCATCGTCCTCGGCATCGTCACCCTGTTCATGATGATCGGGATCGCCATCTTCGCGACGATCCAGAACGAGGTCAACGCCAAGCTCGACCAGGGGTCGACCTGGTTCGGCCTCCAGTTCGCGGCGTTCATCTTCGCCCAGATACTCCTGCAGACGCCGATCGGCGGGGCGAGCGACCGGTACGGCCGACGACCGTTCATCCTCTGGGGGATGGTGTTGTTGATCCCGACGACGCTCGTCCAGGGGATCGTCACGACGCCGGAGACGATGTTCGCCGCGCGCCTCGGGCAGGGGATCGCCGGGGCGATGGTGTTCGCCCCCGCCCTCGCGCTCGCCGGCGACCTGGCCCCCGAGGGCGAGTCCGGGACCACGCTGTCGGTCCTGACGATGGCCTTCGGGTTCGGCATCGCACTCGGGCCGCTCATCTCCGGCTTCCTCGTCGGGCTGGGCTTCATCGTGCCGTTCGCGTTCGCAGCCGGCCTGGCCCTGGTTGGCGCGATACTCGTCGCCACGCAGGTGGACGAAGCGCAAGAACCCGGAGCGAAGGCGCCCGCGACCGCGAACGACTGAGATCGATGTCGTCACAAGCTGGAGCGGTTCAATTCCTGCACAAAGTGAGTACGCAAT
>SLIS01000215.1 GCA_007135505.1 Halovivax sp. | reverse complement strand
GTGATCGGCGCATAGAATAGCCCGCCCTCGCCGAGGGTCGACCGGAGCCAGTCGACCAGTCGCGCCTCATCGAGGACGTCGACGACGGCCGCGGCGATGACGACGTCAGCGCTGGTCCCGGCCTCGTCGAACCCGTGGCCGGCCGACGCCTCGCCAGTTCCCCCGGACGCGGAAGCTGCGCCACCAGTCCCGTTCGCTACCGAGAGGGCGTCGCCGGTTTCGAGCGAAATCTCGAGCGTCCGCCGGGCCGTCCCCGCTCCGCGCTCGTCCGTCCGTTCCCTGCACTCGCCACCCGGTTCGTCACTGACGACGCGTTCGCCGTCGTCGTCCGTTACGGCGTCCGCACGAGCCACTAGTCCGGTCGGTGTCCGCTCGGTGGAATAACCGGCGTCCTCGAGCCATCCGGGGAGGTTCGCTCGCGCGAATGCGACGTTCTCCCCGTCGCGGTCGATCAGCCGGTAGCGGACCGACGTGGGCAGGGCCGCCCGGTCGGCGAGTCTCGCGACCATCGTCCCGACGCCGCCGCCGATCTCGAGGATCCTGACGGGACCGTCCCTCGACGCTCCGAGGGCCTCGAGTTCGTCGACGAAGGTCGCCCAGACGCGGCGACTCAGCGCCCGATCGTCGACGGCTCGCTTCGCCGCGAGGTACGTCTGGAACGAGTCCGTCACGCCGAGTCACCCCGCTCTCGACCCGTCTCGGCGTTCGCGCTCGACGCGCCCCCAGCGAGGGAGTCGGTTCTCGTCCCCTCGCTCGCGTCGTCGACCACCGTCCGGAGGAACGATCGAACGCGTCCCATCGTCACCGCCCAGGTCGGATGCCGGGCAGCCGTCTCGAGTGCGTTCGTGCCGAGTCGGGCGAGCGCGTCGCGGTCTGCGGTCAGCGCCGATAGGATCGACGCGATTTCGTCCGGATCGTCCGGTTCGACGAGGAAGCCATTCCGCCCGTGCTCGACGATTTCGCTCGCTCCGCCGACGGCGCTGGCGATCGGAACTACGCCGTACTCCATCGCCTCCAGGTAGACCATTCCGAACCCTTCGTAGCTGGCCGGTACCGCGAGTACGTGCGATCGTGCCAGCAGCCGATCGAGTTCCCCGGACGGAACCTCGCCCGTGAACGCGACGCGGTCGGCGATTCCGAGATCGTAAGCATCCGCACGCGCCGAGCGAGCGTATTCCGGGTCTCCCTCGTGACTCCCGACGACGGTCAACTCGACCTGTCGGTCGGTCCGTGCGAGCGCCGACAGGAGCGTTCGAACTCCCTTTCGCGGGAGCAGGTTCCCGACGAACACGGCCCGGAGCCGTCCGCCACGTGCTCGGCTTTCCACCCGTTTCGGCGAGTGTGCTGCCCCCTCGACGCGACCCGACGGCGGTGCGACGAGCGTCGGCAGGTCGGCGAGTGTCCGCGTCCGATCGTGCGTATCGTGGCTCGTACAGACCGCCGCATCGACCGATTCGAGGTACCGGCGTTCGATCGCACGGTACAGGGGCCGAGTCGGGCCGCTCGTCGGGCCGGATCGGAGCAGGTGGACGATCGAGACGACCGCTTTCGGTCGGTCCAGGTGTCGGTTGTGCCGCCAGAGCGACGGGTGACAGAGTTCGTCCTGGAGGAGGACGTCGTACGGCTGATTCAGCCTCGATCGGAGCGACCTGGACAGGCCGTCTGCGAGGTGTCGCGGGTACGTTCGCCAGGGGATCGAAACGACGTCGACCTCGTCACCCCGTGCTTCGAGCGCCGAGACGAGCTTCCTGTCGTACCGAAACCCGCCGGAGGTCCGATCGAGGCCACCGTAGACGACGAGTCCGACGTCCATCTCACTCCTCGAGTCGGCGCTCGTGGGCGACGCGGGCGACGTCGTCTTCGCTCATCGAGACCCGAAGTTCGGTCGCCGGCTCGGGTTCGAGGGTCGCGAGCAGTCGGTCGCCGAAAATCCTCGAGAAGTGCTCGACGCTGGGGTTCAGCCCCTCGAACGGCTCGAGTTCGTTGAGCGTTCGATCGCTAAAGTGAGCGACCAGCCCGTCGAGTGCCTCCGTCAGCTCGTCGATGTCGACGAGGTATCCCTGCTCGTCGAGCGTCGGTCCCGAGAACGTCACCTCGACCGTGTACTGGTGTGAGTGGACCCTCCCCTCGGGCCCGGCCTTCGCCACGGTGAGGGCGTGCTGGGCGACGAACGACCGGGTGACCGAAACCTCGTACATGATTCCACGTAGTGTGACTAACCTGATAAAGAATCGGCCGCGTCGCGCCTCACTCGTAGGACAACGATACCCCGACCGCCTCGTCGGGTCGTTCCTCGAGGAGTCGATACGCGTCGGCCGCCCGCTCTACGGAGAACTCGTGGGTGAACACGTCATCGAGGTCGAGTCGCTCGAGCCAGCGCCAGGTAATTTCGTGGCGGCGGTCGCGGGACCAGCGACCCCGATGACGGGGTGCGATCGTACTCACCTGGCTCGAGCGGACGTCGATCCGATCCCGGTGGAACCGGCCGCCGAGATCGGCGGTCACCGGCCTGTCGCCGTACCACGATCCGACGATTACGCGCCCGTCGAACCCGGTCGTCGCGATCGCGGCCTCGAGGGCCTCGGGGCTGCCCGAGAGTTCGTACGTCAGGTCGGCTCGCCGCCCGGCGATCGCCTCGAATTCCGACGCGACGTCGTCCGTTCCCGACGAATCGGTGGACGCCGGTTCGATCGACCGATCGGCGCCGAACGATCGCGATAGCGATCGGCGACTCTCGTACCGATCGACCGTGACGAGCGTCTCGATGGGGGTCCGGGCGAGTAACGCAGTCGTCAGCAGGCCGACGACGCCCTGTCCGTGGACGGCGACGCACTCGCCGATCCGGGGTTCGCCGTCGAGCAGGAACGAGACCGCACTCTCGGCGTTGGCGAAGAGCGTCGCCGTCCGGGTCGAGACGCGATCGGGGACTGGAACGAGGGCGGTCGGGTCGGCGAGGAAGTGACTCTCGTGTGGGTTGTAGGCGAACACGCGCCGGCCGAGCCACTCGTCGTCGACCTCGCGGCCCACGGCGGCCACCCGCCCGACGGCGGCGTAGCCGTACGCGATCGGGAAGGTGCAGTCGCCCGCCAGGGCGTCGATCGCCTCGTCCGCCGCGAGGTCGTCGGGGGCGTCGCCCCGATAGAGCAGCCCCTCCGTGCCGGCACTGATCGCCGACGAGCGCGTTCGAACCCGGACCTCGCTCGGGTCGGGGTCAGGCGTCGCGTAGCGCTCGATTTCGACCGACCGGGCGTCGGTGAACACGACTCGTCGCGCCGTCATCGCGCACCCTCCGTCGGCCCGACGGGCGAGCAAATCCGCGGGAGGAGGGCTCGCTCGAGTCGATACTGTCCGGTCACGATAGCTGTCCGGTCAATATGAACCTACTTGGGTGTTTGCGTGTCCCTCACACTGTCCCCGTCACCCCCTCCGCGCGGGGGGCCGACGCGCATGGTGGCTCTCAACCAGTCCCAGCCGAAGTGACACAGGAAGGGAATCGCCATGGCCGTCGTGAGTAGCGTCGTGCGGGCATCGTCCGTCGTCGGCAAGAGGGCGAGCCAGATCGTGACAAGGAGGAGCGCGGAAAGTCCGGTTCGAAGCCGGCTCGAGGACAACTCCCGGACCGAACGGCCGCGACGCCGTCGCCACCAGAGGCTGCCGACGAAGGCGTATCGTGCGACGCCGACGGCGAGGAAGGGAAGCGACGCGGCACCCGTACCGACGGCCGCCGCCGCGCCGACGAGCGTCGTGAGTCCGTCAATTTCGGCGTCGAGGCGGCTGCCGAGCGCCGTGACGGTCCCCGTGAGGCGGGCGACGAGGCCGTCGACGCCGTCGAGGAGGACGGCGACTGCGAAGAACGCACTCGACACCCACCCGACCGTCCGCGACGGTGAGCCCGCGACGAGCACGCCGACCAGTAGCGCCAGCGCGACCGCTCGGGCAAGTGTAATCCACGAGGCCGCCGTGATGCGTTCGACGTCACGGCGGCCGTGTGCACGCTCGATCACCGCCCCGACGACGAGCAACTCACAGCCGAGGACCAGCGCCACCCACGCGAGGAACTCGCTGGTGACAACGGCCGGCCAGTATACGCCGACGACGAGCGTCCCCGCTCCGGCGAGGAGGCCGGTGCCGAGGATGGTCGCCACAAACCGCCGGAGCAGGCCCACGGACCACGTCTTTCGTCTATTCCAGTGCACGATCGTCACGTCCGTTCGGGTCGTCGACTTCGTCGATAGAGGACGACGAGGACGACGATCAACAGGAGTTGTGCGAACTTGTCGATGGCGGCGCCGATCGAGACGTCGCCGGCGCCGGTCGGTCTACTGAGCGCGTACCAGAGGACGATCTGGGCGCCGACGAACGGGATTCCGACCAGGTACAGCAATCGTCGACGGACGTCCAGTACGAAGAGGACGAGCGCACCGGCGAAGCCGAGTCCGGCGAGAACGAACGCGATCGCCAGCGGATCCGGCAGGAACGCGATGCCGAGGCCGAGGTGTATCCCGCCGGTGAGGACGACGAGCGCGATCGCGAGCCACTGCAGCGGGGAAAGTCCCGGGACTCGCAGCCGCTCGGCCCGACTCATATCGTTACAGTTCGTCGGAATTGAAAAAACGTCTTTCGGTCGTTCACGCCCGGCTTTGATCGGCTTGTCCGGTCCGTCGCGCTGGCCAGTCCAGTCGCTCGCTCTCGATTCGACGGTGGACCCCTCAGCGATCGGATTCGAGTGGTTCGGCCAGCCAGTAGTCGCCGCGGTCGCGGACGCCGTACCCGATGTCGGTGAGGGTTTCTCGACACTCGTCGGGTTCGTCGCCGTCGAGTCCCTTCTCGTGGATCTCGAGAAACACCGTCGGTCGGTGCGTCGTCAGCGTCTCTCGGCCACCCCGCAGTACCGCCGGGGCGGCCCCTTCGACGTCGATCTTGACGACGTCCGGCGTCGGGCCCGCCTCGACGACGGCGTCGAGTCGCTCGACTGGAACCGGACACACGTCGGCGACGGACGCCTCCCACCGGCTCGCGCTCTCGCGGTCGAATGCGGAGAGTTCCGTGTAGGTCGAGACGTAGAACGGACGGTCGCCCGCTTCGTCACCGAGGCCGGTAGGCCGGACGTCGATCCGGTCCTCGAGGTCGTTCAGCCGAACGTTGGCCCGTAGCTGGTCGGCGACGGGCGGTGCCGGCTCGAATGCCACGACGCGTCGATCCGGGCGCCCCGCGGCGAGTGCCAGGGCGTAGACGCCGACGTTCGCGCCGACGTCGAAGACGACCGCGTCGTGATCGCAGTGCCCGTCGAGTTCGGCGAGCATCGCGTCTCGACCGTGGCGGTTGTAGAGTTCGTAACTCCGGACGGTCCCGGCCGGCGTTCGCTTTCGCGGTGCGATCCACTGGCGTTCGTAGTTCAGGTGTACCAGTCGGTAGTATCCGCCGAGAACAAGCCGTCTGCTGCTGTAGTAGCCGCGGCGTCTCAGCCCGCGGAGCCGGTCGCGAACACCGTCCCGGATCGATCTACTCCGCATACCGCCCCCAACGCTGACGTCACTGTTGGGTGTTGTGCTACGGTGTGACGGCGACGCGGTGAACACGACCATGACCCACGACGAGGAACCGACGACACCGCTGTGCGTCGAACGGATCGTATCGACCGCGCTGGATGCGACGATCGTTCGGTACCGACGCCCGGCCGTCGGCTCGGTCGCCGAGACGTTCCTCCTCGAACTCGATGGGGCGCCGTCACGAGCCGTGTGCAAGATCGATGGGGCGAGCGTCTGGACCGGCGACGTGATCGAACCGTTCGTTGTCCAGCTGGTCGACGGGACGACGGACCTGCGGGTTCCCGACGTCCTCGCGACGGGATCGATTCGCGACGAACCGAACGGACGAACCTCGCGTTGGGCATTGTACGAGTATCGCGACGGCTCGAACCCCGATCCGTGGTACCGGACGGCGGATCCCGGCGTTCGCCGCCGACTCGTGTCCGACGCGGCCGGGGCGCTCGGCCGACTCCACGCAGCTCACCGGACCGATCGGATCGGTGGCCTCGAACGGATCGGCGACGCCGTTGGCGTGTGTCGATCCGACGGATTCAACGGCAGCCTGCACCGTGGCACACTCGAATCGTCCGTGATCCCGCCGCCGAGTGCGGACCGCCGGCCGGTGTTGACCCACGGCGACTTCCACCCGGGTAACCTCCTCGTCACCGACGCCGGTGCCATCACCGCGATTCTGGACTGGGGAAACGCCCACGTCACGCACGCCGGCTACGCGCTCGCCCGCGCCGAAGTCCGATTCGTCGATCGCTTCCGGTTTCCGCGGGCCGAACGGGAGCGGCTCCGATCGCTTCTTCGGGAGCGCTATTCCGATCACGCCCCGATCGAACCGGGATATTCCGAGCGTGCCGCGACGTACAAGGGGCTGT
>SLIS01000281.1 GCA_007135505.1 Halovivax sp. | reverse complement strand
GTTCTATTCCTCGCACTCGGACTCTTGCTGATCGGGTTCGGATCCGCGGCCATCTGGCGCCCGCGTGCGGTGATTACGTTCCAGCAGGTACACGGGCCCGGCCTCTTCGCCGACGAAGACGAATCGTTCGTCGACGACATGGTCGCGGCGACACCCTACGTGGGGGCCGTGCTGTCGTGGCTGGGCGTTGCCGTGATCGTCTACGCCTTCCTTGGCTGAAAAAGGGAAGCGTCCGTCGACAGCGCCCCGGACGGGACCCAACTGGATCGCAACTGTCCGGCCCTACGGCCATCGACCGCCCTGCTCGAACGCCTTCGCTACCCGTTCGATCGCGACGACGTACGCCGCCGTCCGGGGATTGTCGACGTCGTGTTCGTCGATCGCTTCGATCAGCGAGTCGAACGCCTCGACGATGAGCCGCTCGAGTTCCTCGTTCACCCGCGATTCGGTCCAGTAGAAGCGCTGTCGGTTTTGCACCCACTCGAAGTACGAGACGGTGACGCCGCCGGCATTGGCCAGGATGTCGGGAACGACGAAGACATCGTTCGCGAGCAACACCTCGTCGGCCGCGGGCGTGATCGGGCCGTTCGCGGCCTCCGAGATCACGTCGGCTCGGACGTCGCGGGCCAGCTCCGCGTCGATGGCGTTCTCCAGGGCGGCCGGAATCAGGAGGTCGACGTCGAGCGTCAGGAGTTCCTCGTTCGTACAGGTGGTCGCGTCCGCGTAGCCGCGAACGCCGCCGGTCTGGTTCTTGTAGGACTTTACGGCGACCGGATCGAGGCCGTCTCGATCGACGATGCCACCGTTGGAGTCGCTGACGGCGACAACCGTGGCACCCAGTTCGTCGATCAACTTCGCGCTGATCCAGCCGGCGTTGCCGTAACCCTGAACGGCGACGGTCGCCCCCTGGAGCGATCGATCCAGATAGTCGAACGCCTCGCGGGCGGCGAGGACGGTCGATCGGCCGGTCGCCTCGATCCGGCCCTCGCTCCCACCGCTGTCGAGGTCCTTGCCGGTGATGACCCCCGGAGCCGTCACGTTCTCGAGCGTCTCGTAGGTGTCTTTTATCCAGTTCATCTCGCGCTGGCCGGTGTTGACGTCCGGCGCTGGGACGTCTCGATCCTCGCCGACGATGGGGCGCAACTCGGTGGCGAACGCCCGCGTCAGCCGCTCCAGTTCCGCCGTCGAGTACGCGTCGGGATCGACGGCGATCCCACCTTTCGCGCCGCCGAACGGGACGTCGACCGTCGCACACTTGTAGACCATCCAGCCGGACAGGGCCATCACCTCGTCGCGGGTGACGTTTGGGTGATACCGGATCCCGCCCTTGTACGGACCCCGGTCGCCGTTGAACTGCGATCGGTAGGCTCGAAACCGTTCGAGCCGTCCGTCGTCTCGCTCGATCGTGAGATTCGTCTCGAGTACTCGTTCCGGATACTGGAGCCGCTCTAACACGTCGTCCCCGATATCAACGTACTGCCCGGCCGTCTCGAGCTGGGCCTGCAAACTCTCGAACGGATTCACCGACTCGCTCATACGTCTCCCTCCACCGCGAACCACCATTAGCCGTCCCGTAGGTGTAACAATTGCACGACCTCGCACGAACGGTTCCGATGGCGGATCGGTCGCCTGAATTTCCCCATTAGTCGCCCGCATTTCCGCCGGTCACTCGCAATTCCGTCGGTTGCCACTCCCCGCCGGTTGGCCACGTTCTCGGGATAGTAGCGGGAATGTTCGAGGTGATCCGGATCCCGCCGGCAGGCCGTCCCGGCGTCTCTCAGGAATCGTCCGCGGCGTCGGCTCGTCGGACGATGCGCTCGGCCTGGGCGATCAACGGCGCGTCGATCATCTCCCCGTCGACCTCGAAGACACCTCGCCCGTCGTCGTCCGCCTCGCGTTTCGCCTCGAGGACTGTCTCCGCCCACTCGAGTTCGTCCGCGTCCGGCGTGAACGCGTCGTTGATCGGCGCTACCTGTGCGGGGTGGATCGCCAGTTTCCCGTCGTAGCCGAGCTGGATCGCGAACGACGTCTCCTCGCGGAGGCCCGCCTCGTCGCCGAAATCGGTAAAGACGGTGTCGATCGCATCGCACCCGTGGGCGGCTGCGGCGACCACGACTCGCTCGCGTGCGTAGAGGACTTCGATTCCCTCGCGAGTCCGCCTGGCACCGACGTCGGCCGCGAAGTCCTCGGCGCCGAAGACGAGCGCGTCCGTCGCCGGCACCGCGGCGATCTCCGCCGCGTCGAGGACACCGCTTGCGCTCTCGATCAGCGCGAAGATGGGTATGTGGACGTCTCGGGCCTCGAGTTTCACGGCCACGTCGCGGACGTCTGCCGCCGACTCGACCTTCGGGAGCATGAGGGAATCGAGCCTGACCGCCGACTCCGCCGCGAACAGCGCGTCGAGGTCGTCGCGAGCGCTAGCGGAGTCCGCGTTGATCCGCACACAAACCTCACAATCCGGATCGAACGCCGGTTCGGTCAGCACCGTTCGCACGGCCGCTCTCGCGTCGGCCGTTTTGGCCGGCGCGACGGCGTCTTCGAGGTCGAAGACGATCACGTCGGCCCCGGCGCTGGGCGCCTTTCGCATCATCTCCGGCCGGTCACCGGGCGTGAACATGACGCTTCGTCGTACCATAGCTGGGTCATCGCAGGGCGTCGAGTTGAACGTGTGGATTCGACGCTGGCTAGGGCTCCCCTGCGGACGGCGTCGGGAATGTGCTCCGATTCGCTTTTGCCCCAGCACCGAGACCGGGCGAGTATGCCAGGACTGTACTACGAGGAGTTCGAGGTCGGTGCGACCATCGAACACGAACGCCGACGGACGGTCTCCGAGAGCGACAACCAGCGGTTCTGTGACATGACGATGAATCAGCAGCCGTTACATCTGGACCGGGAATTCGTCGCCGAGACCGACTTCGAGGGCCGCCTCGTAAACGGGATCTACACGATGGCACTCGCCGTGGGGATCTCGATCCCCGAGACGACCGACGGGACGATCGTCGCTAACCTCTCCTACGACGAGGTGTCTCACCCACGGCCGGTCTACCACGGCGATACGATTCACGTCCACTCCACCGTGACGCAAAAGCGGGAGACCTCCGACGGCGAGCGCGGTGTGGTGACGATGCACGTCGAGGTCTACAACCAGCACGACGAACTGGTCTGTGAGTTCGATAGGACAGTCCTCTCGCTCAAACGCGAACACGCCGACGAGACGTAACTCACCGGCGCCACCGCTGGGTGTGGCACGACGAGTCGGTACGCTATGGGGGACCAATCGGTGTGTGGCACGACGAGTCGGTACGCCGGGCAATGCGGCGATCCGTTCACCGCCGTTTTTCGAAGATCACGTACCTTTTTGCCGTCCGCCGCGGAGCGTGAGATATGGTCGACGTCCTCGACAACAAGCGGGTCGCGACGCGCCTGCGAATCCTCGTCGAGATCGCCGAACGCCAGCCGGCCGTCAGCCAGGGCGAGATCGCCGAGGAGGTGGGCGTCACGAGTCAGGCGGTCAGCGAGTACATCCGCGAACTCGTCGACGAGGGATTCGTCGAGAAGGAAGCGCGCTCGCGCTATCGCGTCACGAACGAGGGCGTCGACTGGCTGTTTCGCGCCGCCGAGAACGTCCGTCGGTTCGCAAACCACGTCACCGAGGACGTCCTGGGAGCGATGGGCGAGGACGCGGCGATCGCGACGGACGCCATCTCGGAAGGCGACCCGGTCTCCCTCTCCATCGAGGACGGCCTGTTACGAGCCACACCGGGAACGGAGGGACGTGCGACCGGCGTCGCGTCGACCGACGCGGCGGCCGGAACGGACGTCGGCGTCACCAACTTCGAAGGCGTCATCGAACTCGATCCTGGGACGGTCACCGTCCTCCAGGTGCCTCCCGTCAGAGCCGGCGGTAGCCGAGCCGTCGACGGCGAGACCGTCGAAACGGTGACCGAAGCGGTCGATCGCGTAGTCGCGAGCGGGATCGAGGCAGTGGTCGCCCTGGAACAGTACGACGTCGAACCCGCCGTCACGGTCGCGGCTGGCGAGGTCGCGGCCGCCGCAACCGAACGCGGCCTCGACGTTGCCGTCGTCGCAACCACGGACGCGGTCGGACGGATTACCGACGTCCTCAGGGACGGTGACGTGAGCTACGAAGTCCTCGAGGGGTAGCGGGCCTCGGCGTCTCGGTGAAACTGGGAGGGTGATTGTTGCCGGTCATTGACGTCGACGACCACCACCAGTACGGAGGCGGCCGGTCGTCACCCGATGTAACGGAGATCGTCGTCGCTCGGGACTTCCATCCCGCTCTGTGATTCCATCTCCTGAATCTTGCCGATTACGTCCTCGAGCTCGTCCGCCCGCTCGTCGAGTGAATCGTAACTCACGTCGAAGCCGACGAGCGTTTCGAGAACCGAGAGGACGGCGCGGGCACTCTTCGGATCGACGAGGTAGCCGCTTGTCTCGCCCATCAGGCAAGTCGACTGGAACCCGCGACGGGCGCCCAGTCCGAGTAACAGCCCGGAGATACCGACGATGCCGCCGGCCGGTTCGTCCTCGCGGAACTCGACGCCGGCGTCCGTCAGGTCCTCGATCATCGATTCGTCGGTGACCGCGCCGACGACGGCGTACTCTTCGATCAGTTCGCCCGTCGGGACCCCGCCGAGCGCGTAGCACTCCGTGACGCCGAACTCGTCGGCGACGTCCAGGTACGCGTCGGCCAGCGCGTAGTGGCCCTCGCCGGTCTGGGCCTGGTGCTCGCCCGTGAAAACCAGCATGTCCCTTCCCTCGGGGACGGAGACGGCGTGGACTTCGGTACAGGTCAGCGAGGCGACGCCGTCCTCGACCGCAACCTGCGGTGGAAACGCCTGCGAGTAGATGCGTCGGACGAGGGTCGTTTCGGCGTCGAGTTCTTCGAGCAAGTGATCGGCCGCCAGGGCACCGACGTGTCCGACGCCGGGCAACCCCTCGATCAACACCGGATCGTCGAGCGACGGATCGGCGACGACGTCGATCTCGAGTTCGTCCATATTCAATCAGCGAAGCCGACGCTTAAGTGCGCGTCGGTACTCGCCGTGTGAATCCGCCGGGGAGAAGGGGGCTGGCGCGCTGTTCTCGGTCGGTCCGTCACATCGTGGACAGCGATCCGCGAGCGTGTACACCGGCCGGTCGTGTTCCGATTGCCAGGTCGAACAGCGTCGGATGTCGGATTTCACGGTCGATCTGTTGTCTCTCGCGGTCGATCGTGTTCGAGTCGATCACTCGTCGTCGGTGCGGCGCTCGCGGTGGAACTCGCCGGATCCACCCTCCGCTTCCATGACGGCGATTGCGCGATCGGCACTCGATTCCAGCTGGGCCTCGGCGGTCTTGTAGTTGGGTGCCTTGACCTTGATTCGGTACTCCGGTGCGCCGACGTAGGTGACCGAGAGGTCGACCTCGTCGGGAATGTCGCCGTTTCCTTCGGCGGCTTCGAGGGCCTCTCGAACGCCGTCGACGCCCGAGGGGGACGGGTTCTCGAGGTCGACGTAGCCGGTGACGTTCACGTACGGGACTGAGACGTTCTCGCGGGCGGTGTCGACTAGCTGGTCGACCTCCTCGGCATCGAGGTCGGTGTTTTCGAGTGCCTCCTCGCCGTGAATCGCGGCCTGCTTGAAGGCGTCGTAGAGGCTACCGTGGACGCCGAGCAACTCGTTCGCGATCGTGGTGTACTGTTCGCTGTCGAGGTCCTCGCCGAACGCCAGTTCCATCCAGTTGTCCGCCTTCTGTTCGTTCTTCCAGTCCTGAATTTTCTCGGAGCGCTGGTGGTCGTTGACGTCCTTGATCGAGAGGTCGATCTGCTGGGACGACTCGTCGACATCGAGTACCTTACAGACGGTTATCTGACCCTCTCGAACGTGATCCCGGACGTTCTTGATCCAGCCGCTCGCGACCTCCGAGACGTGGGCCAGGCCGCGCTTGTCCTCGTACTCCTGGAGGTCGATGAAGACGCCGAAGTCTTCAATTTCGTCGACCTTGCCGACGACGAGTTCGCCGGGTTCGGGCCAGCCGCTGTACTTCATCGTGACTCGACGGTTTCGAGGATTTCGTGTTCGATGGTCGCGTTACCGCCGGCCGGTCGAGCGAGGGTGGTGCCACAGACGGCACAGGCGACTTCGCTCGAGGCGCGACCGAAGACGATCTGTTCGTTCTCGCAGTCGCCACAGCGGACGGTGTGGAATGAGCCTGCCATGTAAATCACTCCTGGAACTCGAGGCGGCCGGCGCGCCATCCCTCGCGGAGGTGGGCCTTCCCGCACTCGTTACAACGGTACTTGAGATCGGTCTTCTTCGTCGGCTTGTCGCCGCCGGGCACCTTCGAGAAGCGGCCGGCGTTACCGATGACCGAGGTGTTGCGTCGCGTTCGGCGAGCGTCCCATTTCATCCCCGAGG
>SLIS01000295.1 GCA_007135505.1 Halovivax sp. | reverse complement strand
CTCGTCTTTCAGAACGGCGGCTTCGGTCGGACGGATCTCCCGGAGGGAAATCGGGCGACGCTCGTCGAAAGCATCGATCGCGTCCTCGAGGTGATCGAGCCGTCCCTGTCCGCGATGCACGTCGGCCACGGCCCGAGCGTCACCGACAACCCGTACGACCACGTCGAACTCGCCGGCCGAATGGCGCGGCAGTTCTGATCAGCGGTCGTGGGTTACGCCGACGTCTCTCCGTCCCCCGCGGCAAGACCGTAGTAGCCGGGTTCGTCCTCGGTGCTGGGCTCGGCGACCACCAGTTCGTCCCCGTTCAACATGATCCACGGGATCGCCCAGTCGAGGAGGATGTCCTCGGTGTCGCGGTCGAGTTCCGCTTCCGGTTCGAGTCCCTGTAGCAACCGCGCGATTTCGTACACCGTGTACATCTGTCCCGTCTCGAGCAGGTCGGCCGGCTCGTAGAAATCACACGGATAGAGCGAGTCGAATTCGGATTTCGATCGTGGCATATCTCTGGCGTACGGGCGACCAGGCCCTAAAGCTCCCGCTCGCGACGGGCACCGGTACTCCGTGCTTCACCACGGTCGGCCGGACTAGTTACCCGTACAGCGTGTACTCACAACACAACGTTCCACACTGTTCGATTCATCGGGCAGGCAAAAATCGAGGTCCTCGACGGTAGAATCGATTCGGGCGGCGTGGAAACGGTCGATCGAGAGCGTTATTCGAAGTGGTCGATACACGTCGCGTACTCGTCTGCGACGTCGTCCCAGTCGACGACGTCGAAGAATCCGTCGATGAAGGACCCTCGGTCCGGGCCGTAGTCGTGGTAGTAGGAGTGCTCCCAGACGTCCAGTGCGAGGATCGGGTGAGCGCCCCAGAGGGCACCCTGATCGTGCTTGTCGACGGCCAGATTGCGAAGCTGCTTGGCGACGGGATCGTAGACGAGCAGCGCCCAGCCACCCGCAGCACTGGCTGCAGCCTCGAATTCGCCCTTCCAGGCCTCGTAGGAACCGAAGTCCTCCTCGATGCGTTCGGCGAGGTCGCCGTCGGGTTCGCCGCCGCCGTTCGGGGACATATTCTCCCAGAAGAGCGTGTGGAGGTAGTGGCCACACCCGTTGTGGGTGACACTCCCCATGGCTCCGGCGGAGCCATCGAAGTCGCCGGACTCCCGGTTCTCGGCGAGGGTTTCCTCGGCCGAGTTGAGTCCGTTGACGTATCCCTGGTGGTGCGTGTCGTGATGCCAGGTAACGACCTGTTCTGAAATCGCCGGTTCGAGCGCGTCGTAATCGTACGGCAGTGGTGGAAGTTCGTGGTCAGTCATTGTGGACACCCAAGGTCGTGTTCGTTCGCGTGACTGTTAAACATTGAGGAGTGAAACGATAACACGACTCACTGCGAGTGAACGACTCACACGCACGCGACCGTGTCTCGCTCAACAGTCTACCCCTCTGTCGGACCAACCACGAACTTCGTGTTAACGGTTTCTCCACTGATCGAGAACTCTGATAGATCTCGGTGAAAGTGGGCCACGGGCGGGTCCGCGACACCGGTTGCAAGCGAAAGCCTGCCGCTCGACCCGTGTCGAGTGCGGCTGAAAATTGTCGCGATCGTCGGCGTCGTTACTCGTAGAGCCAACCGGCGTCGTGCTGGTCGTACTCGACGAGTTCGTCCTCGTCGAAGTGGATCGCGATCTCTCGCTCGTTCGCACCCTCGTCCTCGTGGTCTGCGGCGTGGACGACGTTTCGACCCAGGTCGAGGGCGTAGTCGCCGCGAATCGTTCCGGGAGCGGCCTCGAGCGGGTCCGTTGCACCGATCATCTGTCGAACCTGGCGCGTGGCGTCCTGTCCCTCCCAGACCATGGGGACGACGGGACCGGACGTGATGAAGGACACGAGGTCGTCGTAGAACGGTTTGTCCTCGTGTTCGGCGTAGTGCTCCTCGGCTCGCTCGCGAGGCATGTTCAGTACCTTGATGCCCACGAGCTTCAGTCCGCGGTCCTCGAGTCGGGAGACGACCTCACCGACCAGCCCGCGTGCAAACGCGTCGGGCTTGACCATGACGAACGTTCGCTCGTGCTCGGTCATACGTCGTCTCCCTCCTGGGTTTCGACCTCGTCGGCCTGCGACTCCTCGTCGTCGGCCGTGACGTCGTCCGCGTCGGTGGCCGGCGGTTCGTCCTGGCCCTCGGCGTCCTCGTCACCGCCGGACGCGTCGGCTTCGTCCGCGTCGGCGTCGGTTGCATCAGCTTCGACCTCGTCGGCGTCGGTCACGTCGGCTTCGTCCTCGTCGGCGTCCGCTGCGTCGGATCCGTCCGTATCGGCTTCGTCCTCGTCAGCATCGGTCGCGTCGTCGTGGACCTCGTCCGCGTCCGCTCGAGCACGCTCGTCGGTACCGACGGATTCCGCGGCGGGCGTCTCGGCCTGGGCTGGGCCCTTGCCGCGACGTCCCTCCGCCGTCCACTCCAGATCGCGCGGCTCGCGACCGAGCAGGTAGTTCTTCTCGGCCTTCGAGTCGACGAAGTGGAGCACGGTACCGTCGTTGCGGACGTACATGATTCCCGTGCCGGGTTCGATTTCCTCGCCCGTGTAGTCACAGGTTCGTTTCTCGACCATCGTCACTGACCTCCGATCGAATCGGCCTCGCGGGCGGTCTCGCGCAGCTGGAGGATGTCCCCCTCGCGAACCGGCCCGAGGCAGTTGCGGGTGATGATACGGCCCTGGTTCTCGCCTTCTTTGATTCGGCACTTGACCTGCATGGCTTCACCGTGCATGCCGGTCTTACCGACGATTTCGATGACTTCGGCGGGCGTCGAGCCGCCATCGCCCTCTTCAGCACTCATCTATCACCACCTCACTCGAGATCCTCGATCTTGCCGGCGATGTCGTCGACGTCGTCCTCGGCTTCACCGGTGTCGACGATCGCGGCGGCGGCCGAGCCGACCTCGAGTCCGGCGGCGTGGCCGACGTCGTCCTGAGTCTCGACGAAGACGACCGGGATGCCCTTCTCGTCGGCGAGTTCGGGCAGGTGCATGACGATCTCCTCGGGGCTGACGTCTTCGGCGACGTAGACGAGATCGGCGTTGCCGCGCTCGATCGCTTTGGTCGTTTCGTTCGTTCCTTTCTTTACGCGTCCTGTGTCTCGGGCGACCTCGAGAGCCTCGAGGGCGTCCTCTTGAAGGTCGGCCGGGATGTCGATAGTGACGTAGACTGACATTGGTTGTTCACCTCTCCTACGCGCGGGCTCGCGCTCCCCTGCCGGTGGGGCGCTGGGTGCCCCGTACCGGACGGGTGGACTCACCCGACTCCGGCGGAGTTCCTGTGCGGCTAGGAGCATCATCAACCCCGCGTAGGGTGTACTCTCCAGTAGCGGTGCCCCCCATAAAAGCGTGTTCAAACATTCTTCGGGGTGACACGGATACGCACGTTCGAAAGTTCGGAGAGGGAACGACGACACGAGACCCAATCGAATCCTGCATCGGCCTCGTCCCAGTTTGTGAAACAATCGGCTTCTCAGCGAGCCTCCGTCGGCCTGCTGTCGGCAGTCGAGATGGCAGAGCGGAGGTATTACCGCGTTCGGTTCGCAATATACCCCATGGACGTGGTCGCACTCGCCAGCGCGCTCCGTGCGGAAGCCCGAAACACCGACGAGCGTCGATTGCTCGTCCTCGCCGGCGACCGCGACACGGGCTACTCGCAGCTGGAGGCGATCCTCGAGGAGCTGGCCGTTCCGATCACGGCGACGACGCTCGTCGGGCCCGAGGATCGCCTTCGTTGTGACCACCTGACCCAGGCCACGGCGGATCGACTCCTCGGGACGACCAGAGACGTCGTGGTCGTCGACGTCCACGAAGCGTGTCGTCCGAACGCCCTCGGAAGCGTTGTCGGCGCCATCGACGGCGGCGGGCTTCTGATCCTGCTGACTCCACCGCTCGAGACGTGGCCCGACCGACGCGACGCGTTCGACGAGACGCTCGCGGCGCCCCCGTTCGAGGTCGACGCGGTGACCGGTCACTTCCGACGCCGGCTGGTCGACACCCTCGAGGTCCATTCGGGAATCGCGATCGTCGACGTCGACGAGGGACGGATCCGTCGCGACGGTACGACCGAGCCAGCACCGCGGCTGGCCGAGCAGCGGGAATCGACCGACGCCGACGATAGCGGTCCGTTTCCCGAAGCGTCCTACGCCGCGTGTCGTTCGGCCGATCAGCGAACCGCGCTCGAGGCCTTCGAACCGTTCCAGGACCCGTCGAATCGGCCACACGCCGTCGTCCTGGAAGCGGACCGCGGACGCGGGAAATCGAGCGCGGCCGGGCTCGCAGCGGGGTCCCTCGCAGCGTCCGGGCTCGACGTGGCCGTCACCGCACCGTCGGTCGAAGGGTGTGCGGAGGTCTTCGCCCGGGCTCGGGAACTCGTGTCGACCATCGATCTCGAGTTCGACGATGCGATCGAGGACGACACTCGGCCAGCCCGGCCGGTCCGAACCGCAGCCGGCGGCTGCGTCCGCTTCGAACCGGCGACGGAGGTCGAATCCTGGGTCGACGGGCCGGACGTCGTCATCGTCGACGAGGCGGCGGCCCTTCCTGTTTCGATCCTCGAATCGATCCTCGCCGCCGACCGGGTCGCCTACGCGACGACGGTCCACGGCTACGAGGGGACCGGCCGTGGCTTCGCGGTCAGGTTCCGCGACCGACTCGACGAATCGGGCCACAGCGTGGACGACGTTTCCCTAATCGAGCCGATCCGCTACGCAGCCGGCGATCCCGTCGAAACGTGGGCGTTTCGCGTGCTCGCACTCGACGCCAGCCCGCCGGTCGAGCCCCTGGTCAGCGACGCGAGACCCGGGACCGTCGGGTACGGACAGCCCGACGCCGTCACGCTGCGTGCCGACGAGCACCGCCTCCGAGAGACGTTCGGGCTGCTGGTTCTGGCGCACTACCGGACGGAACCGACGGACCTCGCCCGCCTGCTCGACGCGCCGAACGTGATCGTTCGCACCCTCGAACACGAGTGCCACGTCGTCGCCGTCGCACTGCTGGCCCGAGAGGGCGGACTCGACGCCGAGACGCGCGCCGAAATGTACGAGGGCGCTCGGATTCGTGGCAACATGATTCCCGATGTACTGACGAGCCAGCTCAGAGACGAGTCCGCCGGGGAGTCGACCGGGTACCGCGTCGTCCGGATCGCGACCCACCACGCCGCCCGCTCGCGAGGACTGGGTGGCCACCTCCTCTCGTGCATTCGCGAGGAGTTCGCCGACGACGTCGACTGGCTCGGCTCCGGGTTCGGGGCGACGCCAGAACTCCTTCGCTTCTGGCGATCGAACGGTTACCGGGCCGTCCACGCCTCGACCACGCGAAACGATCGCAGCGGCGAGTACTCGGCCATCGTCCTCTCGGCAACGGGCGACCGGGGCCGGAATCTGCTCGATCGCCAGGCCACCTGGTTCGGCCGACGGTCGCTCGCAGTCTTCTCGGACGCGCTCTCCGATCTCGACGCCGACACCGCCCGCGAACTCCTTCGGTCGGTCCCTGCCACTGCTGCACCCCAACTACCCGAACGCAACCAGGATTGGCGAGTGATCGCCGGCGCCGCCTACGGGCCCGGCCTCTTCGACGTCGACCCCGGTCCGTTTCGCCGGCTGGTTTGTCACTACCTGATCGACGAACCCGACGATGTTTCACTGCCCCCGCGAGAGGAACGATTACTCGTCAGGCGTGCGTTGCAGGGCCAGCCGTGGCCGGCCGTCGCCGACGCTCTCGATTTTCACTCCCCGGGACAGTGTATGCGAACCTTCGGCACCACCCTGTCGACCCTCGTCGACCACTACGGGACCGACCCCGACCGGGTCGGTCAGGAGCCCGCGACGGAAGTACGCCGACTCCGCGATCGATTCGTCGAGGACGAGCAGGGGTTCAGTTAGCCCACCACCCGACGAACGATCGGCTCCGGGAGGAGGGCAAAGAGCCAGGCGATCAGCCGCCACCGCCGGGTCACGTACACGTGCGAGCGTCGCTTCCGGATCGCCCGGTAGATTTGCTCGGCCGCCGTCTCCGGGGAACTCATCCAGAACAGGTTCTCACCCATCGCCATGTCCGTGTCGACGAAGCCCGGTTCGACGTTCGTGATCGTGATATCCGTCGACCGGGATCGCTGGCGATTCCGGAGTCCCTGGAGGTACCGGTTGACGAACGCTTTGGAGGCGTTATAGGCCGGCGCGCCGGGACTACCGAAGCGAGAGGCGACCGACGAGATGCCGACGAGGTGAGCGGGCCGCTCGCCGTTTACCGCCCCGAGTTCGGCACCGTCGGCGACGCGTTCCTCGAAGTATTCGACGGCCGCCGTCGCTATGGCCGCGAATCCGGCGACGTTGACGCCGATCGTCTCCCGCTCCGGTTCCCACTCGAGGTCTCGATTCAGCGATCCGGCGCCTGCGCTGAT